>JAAENK010000164.1 GCA_024224415.1 Gammaproteobacteria bacterium
AAGCAGCCACGCTGGCTGTGTGACAAATCTTAAGCATTGATGGGCTTTTTTTAACGCCTGATAAACCTGATCATAGGTCGGTGCCTGTGCGAATATGAAGCCCAGGTAACTGGCGCCTTCCGGCAAAGGGATGAGCTGATAACCCTCGTGAATATGGATTTCGATATCTTCAATGAATTCTATTTGCAATGCTTCGGTGAGGCCTTCGACGCGTTTTAAAATGCCTGAATCGGTCACCGGGATCATCAAAACCCCAGCCGCCTGTGCAGGATCAGATAATTCGGGTTTGATACCGCACATACCTTTGATTACCAATTCCTCCAGTTTTTCCTGCAATGAAAATTCGATTAATTGCCCGCATTGTCCGCCGATCGTCCTCGCCGCCAGTTCCAGTAAGACAACGCCTGATGCGGTGAACCGTGCTTCGGCATGAACCGGACCCTGTTCCAGACCATAAGCTTTGCAGCACTTTCTGACTTCATCAACCAGGGCGGATTGATCACTGGCATCCAGTTGGCTTGGGGTTAGATAATAGGTTTCTTCAAAATACGGGCCTGTGAGTGGTTCGGGTTTGTCAAAAATGGTCAACAAATGAAACTCCCTGTTAATCATAAATCCTTCGGCTGCAAACTCGGGCCCGTCGAGATAGGCTTCGACTAACAGGTGTTGACGTACATAACCCTGTTGACCGGCGCTTTCCAGAATGTTGTTAATGCGTATGCAGGCTGCTTCGAATTGTTCTGTATTATTAGCGCGTATCACACCACGACTTGCCGATAATGCCAGGGGTTTGACTACTACTGGGTAGTTGATAGTTGTTGAGTATTTGTGAATGTCTTCAATACTTAAAATAAAAAATTCTGGTACCTGACATCCATATTTTTGCAGGGCTAGCCGGGCAAGATCCTTGCGGTGGGTTAGCCGGGCTGCATCGCTATTATTTTTAGGCAATTTCAGGGAAGTCGCAACCCGGCTGGCAAGCTCGACGCAGGAATCGTCGGTGGCAATGACGCAGAGAATTGTTAGCGACTTGGTTACGCCAAGTATGGTTTCGAGTGACTGCCTCGGGTTGGAGAAATCTACAGTGATGCCGTTGGCTACTTCCGGCACCAGTGAATGCTCGCTATTGGAAACAACCAGGATTCTATAACCAAGCGTTTTCGCCGCCTGGAGATATGGTGCGATGCGATAACTACCCGAGGGTGCGATTAAAAGCACAAAGCCCGGCTCGATACCAGGCTTTGCGAGGGTTTTGCCAGGGGAAAGATTATTAGGATTTATGCGCAGCCACCGCCAGCTGAACCGCATCCGCCACAGGCGCCAGTGCCGCCGGTATCCGCAAATACATTATTAAATACAAAGCGTTCACGACCAACTTCCTGAAGGTAGTCGATTTGTGCGCCACGTAAATAGTTTAACGCCACCACATCGACATAAATTTCAAACCCTTCGAAGCTGTGCACCGTATCGAAGTCTGATTTTTCATCTGTGAAGGTCATGCCATAAGACAGGCCACCGCAACCGCCGCCACCGATGTAAATCCGAATCGCTGAGACATCCTCGTCGCTTTGTGAAATGATTTCGAAAAGCTTGTCCTGCGCCGACTGGGTGATTTCGAGGTCGTCGTTGGTCAGCTTGATATGAAACCTGTCAGAAACATCGCCGGTAACCGGCTCATTTTTCTGTGGTGGTGTATAGATTCCGACGTTTTCCATAGATATATATACTCGTATTAAGTTATTCAGCTAATACTGCCAATATAACGATGCTGTCGCAAGAATCAACCATGAAAAATCAAGGGAAATGAACCGGTAAAAATCTGGAGCGAGCAAACTGCCGATAATTCGACCGATTGTGTCGCGATTTTGGGTGATTATTGCCAAACGGTTTAGTACACTCGCCTTCTTTTTCAGCCAGGGATAACATCATGTTTTCCAAATCAATGAATATTGCAGATTTTGACCCTGATCTGTGGGCCTCGATGCAAGACGAGGTTGCACGGCAGGAAGATCATATCGAACTGATCGCCTCCGAGAACTATACCAGCCCACGGGTCATGCAGGCGCAGGGCTCGGTATTGACAAACAAGTATGCCGAGGGCTATCCGTTCAAGCGTTATTATGGTGGCTGTGAATATGTCGACGTTGCCGAAGAACTGGCTATTGAGCGCGTCAAGAAACTGTTTAATGCCGATTACGCCAACGTTCAACCGCATTCGGGTTCGCAAGCTAATGCTGCGGTTTATTTCGCCCTGCTAAATGCGGGTGATACGGTGTTGGGTATGAGCCTGTCCGACGGTGGTCATCTGACTCATGGCTCCAAGGTCAACTTTTCTGGAAAGCTGTTTAACGCGATTCAATACGGACTCGATAGCGAAACCGGTGAAATTGACTACGCCGAAGTAGAAGCCCTGGCCAGAGAGCATCAACCAAAATTGATATTGGCTGGTTTCTCGGCTTATTCGCGTGTTGTCGACTGGCAGCGATTTCGCGATATCGCTGACGAGGTGGGTGCATATCTGTTCGTCGATATGGCGCATGTCGCTGGTCTGATCGCTGCCGGAGTTTACCCAAGCCCGGTCGGCATTGCCGATGTTTGCACCAGCACCACCCACAAGACCTTGCGGGGTCCGCGTGGCGGCATCATCCTGGCTAAATCAAACCCGGAGATCGAAAAGAAACTCAGCTCGATGGTTTTCCCTGGCACTCAGGGTGGGCCATTGATGCACGTTATCGCTGCAAAAGCAGTGGCTTTCAAGGAAGCCATGAGTGACGACTTTATCGAATATCAGAAACAGGTGCTGGTTAACGCCAATGCTATGGCGGAAGAATTTATTTCGCGTGGTTTCGATATCGTTTCGGGTGGTACCGACAATCATTTGTTTTTGCTGTCACTGATTCGCCAGGGTATCACCGGTAAAGACGCCGATGCCGCTTTGAGCAAAGCGCATATTACGGTGAACAAGAACTCGGTACCGAACGATCCACAGTCGCCGTTTGTAACATCAGGTTTGCGAATCGGCTCACCGGCGATTACCACGCGCGGTTTCAACGAAGCCGAATCGCGTGATCTGGCGAACTGGATTTGTGATATTCTCGAAAACCTGGGTAACGACGATGTCATCGAGACGGTGAAGGCTAAAGTTAGCGAAATTTGTACGCGTCTGCCGGTATATCGGGATTAATCTCACAAAACGATGAAATGTCCATTCTGCGGTACCCCCGACACTAGAGTGGTGGATTCCCGGCTGGCCCAGGAATCGACCCAGGTGCGCCGCAGAAGAGAGTGTAATTCCTGCGAGGCTCGCTTCACCACTTACGAATCGCCGCTGCTGAATATGCCGATGGTGATCAAGAGCGACGGTAGCCGCGACGCTTTCGACGAGGTACGCTTACGCAGCGGCATGATGCGCGCACTGGAAAAACGCCCGGTATCTGCAGAACTAATCGAAGATGCTGTCAGTCGCATCAAGAAGCAGTTGCTCGGTATCGAAGCCCGCGAAATTTCCACGCGTAAGATCGGTGATATGGTAATGCACGAGTTGCAGCGCCTCGATCACGTCGCCTATATTCGCTTTGCCTCGGTATACCTGAGCTTCGAAGATATCCAGGCCTTCGAAGAAGTAATCCAGACCCTGGCCGCAGAACCAACCCCGGAACTGCAACGTCGGCAGGTGCCGCTCATCGACGAAGACGAATAAACACACGTCTTTATTAGCTATGTCGAATCAATTCACAGACGAACACTGGATGGCACAGGCGTTGCAACTGGCCCGCCGGGGTTTGTATAGCACAGCGCCGAACCCACGGGTTGGTTGTGTTTTTGTCAAACAGAACGAACTCGTAACGAGTGGCTGGCATGAATACAGTGGCGGGCCACATGCTGAGATTAATGCGATTAATACCGCACAGATCGAAACAGGTTGTGATATTTATATCACGCTCGAACCTTGTTCGCACCAGGGTAAGACGCCGCCCTGTATCGACGCCCTGATAGCGTTGCAACCCGAGCGTGTCATTGTCGCCATGCAGGATACTAATTCTCTGGTGGCCGGTGAGGGAATCGAAAAATTGCATTTGGCTAATATCAACGTGGTTTGTGGGGTGCTCGAAACTCAGGCCCGTGAGTTGAACTGTGGATTTGTATCTCGTTTTGAGAGACAGCGACCTTTTGTTCGTCTGAAAATGGCCACTTCACTGGATGGCAAAACGGCATTAAATAACGGTGACAGCCAATGGATTACCGGCGAGGCTGCGCGGCACGATGTCCAGTTTTTAAGAGCTCGTAGCAGCGCGATATTGACTACAGCGGCGACTGTGTTAAGCGATGATCCCTCGTTAAACCTGCGCCTGTCTGCAGCCGACCTGGAGCAAAATATAGCTGTCAGGCAACCAGTGCGGGTGGTGGTTGATTCCAGTTTACGTCTGTCTGGTAAAGAAAAGATTTTTAAACAGGGTGGCTCGGTATGGATTTATACCCTTTGTGATGATCCGTCAAAACATCAAGCACTTGAATTGGCGGGAGCTGATATTACCTTGTTGGATAAAGGGGGTTCTAAGCAGATTGATTTAGAGCAAATGATGCAGCATTTGGCCAGCCGCGAAATCAACGAAGTTCACACCGAATGTGGTCAGTCGCTGGCGGGCGCTCTGTTGCAGGAAAAACTTGTCGATGAACTGGTAATCTACATTGCGCCAGTGCTGTTGGGGAGCAGGGCACGGGGCGCTTTCGATCTCGGTGAACTTACCCAGATGAAGTCACGGATCGGCTGTAAAATCAATCAGATTCGAAATATAGGTGATGATTTACGCATCACCCTGACACCGGAGCAAAACTAAACGTGTCTACCATTGTCGCTGTTTTAAAAAATAATACGGCCTGTATCGCCGCCGATAGCTTAACCAGTTTCGGTGATACAAAACAGTCGGCTGAATTCGTTACCGATTCGGATAAAATCATGCGATTCTCCGGGGTGGTTTCCGATAATTATATGGGCATAGTCGGTAGCGCCGCGCACCAGTTGGTGATGCAAAACCTGATTATTAATCATGCCGATAAAATTGATTTTTCCAATCGCCTGATCATCTTCAATACTCTGAAAACCATCCATCCAATTTTAAAGGAAGAATATTTCCTCAATAGCAAGGAAGAAGATGATGATTCTTACGAATCTTCCCGCGTCGATGCATTGATCATGAATGCTAATGGTATATTCGGTCTGTACTCATTACGCGAAGTCGATCAGTATTCAAAATTTTGGGCAGTGGGATCGGGTTCAGAATTCGCGCTCGGCGCAATGCACGCAGCCTACGACCAATACGACGATGCCGAAGCCATTGCCTGTGCTGGCATTACCGCTGGTGCAACCTTTGACAATGGCTCCGCATTGCCTATGACCAGTTATAGTATGGATGTGAAAAGCTAATGTTTACCGGAATTATCCAGGCGGTTGGCTCAATCGAGAGTATCGAATCGAAAGGTGGCGATATGCGCCTGACCATCGATTCTGCCGATCTGCAACTCGGTGATAGTGAACTCGGCGACAGTATTGCGGTAAACGGCGTTTGTTTAACCGCAGTGTCATACCTGGAACAGGGTTTTAGCGCCGATGTGTCGCTGGAAACGCTGGATAAAACCAGCCTCGGATTATTGAAACCAGACAGCCAGGTTAATCTGGAAAAAGCGCTCACCTTGAGTGCCACCCTCGGCGGTCATCTGGTGAGTGGTCATGTCGACGGTATTGGTCGTGTGGTATCAATGCAAGAGGCGGCGCGTTCAATTCGCTACAGTTTCGAAATCGATCCAGCTTTGCAACACTATATCGCCGAAAAAGGCTCGGTGACTATCGATGGCGTGAGCCTGACTGTTAACCAGGTGGATAATAATCGCTTTGAGGTCAACATAGTACCGCATACCCAACAAAAAACTATTTTTGCGAGTTACCAGGAAAACACGCAGGTTAACATCGAAGTTGATATAATCGCGCGCTATCTGGAACGATTGATTAGCGGTAAGGCCGATAATAGCACTGAGCAGGATAACAAGTTATTAGCTACATTGACGCAAGCGGGTTTTGTAAAACCCTGAATGAACTTAAGACGAACACGGTATGAAACTAAATAATACTCAGGAAATAATCGACGATATCAAAGCCGGTAAAATGGTTGTGATCATGGATGATGAAGATCGCGAAAACGAAGGTGATTTACTCATGGCGGCGGAAGCAGTTAACGCCGATGCCATCAATTTTATGGCGCGTTATGGACGTGGCCTGATTTGTCTGACCTTGTCCGAACAACGTTGTCAACAATTGCGCCTACCGTTGATGGTGGGTGATAACCAGGCGCATATGGAGACTAATTTTACTGTCTCAATCGAAGCCGCAGAAGGCGTCACTACTGGAATCTCCGCTTCGGATCGGGCTACTACCGTGCTTGCAGCGGTAAAGACTGATGCAACACCCGAAAGTATTGTGCAACCCGGGCATATCTTCCCGGTCATGGCGCGCAAGGGTGGGGTGCTGATTCGTGCGGGCCATACTGAAGCGGGTTGTGACCTGGCTCGTCTGGCTGGTTATGAGTCAGCTGCTGTCATCGTTGAAATATTGAATGACGACGGCACTATGGCAAGGCGCAACGATCTCGAGGCGTTTGCCAAGGCACATGATCTCAAAATTGGCACTATCGAAGACCTTATTCGCTACCGCATAGAAAACGAACATACCGTCGAACGCATTGTCGATTCGCGTTTTCCAACCGACTTTGGTGAGTTTCAATTGTATGCCTACGAAGATAGCATAGAGCAAGAGCTGCATCTGGCGCTGGTCAAGGGTAAGATCGATCCAAATCAACCAGTACCAGTTCGTGTTCATGTGCAAAATACCCTGACAGACACCCTCGGCGGCACCGTAGGTCGGGGCTGGCCCTTACGAGCCGCGATGAATTCGGTTAGTCAGGGAGGCGAGGGTGTCATCGTTTTTTTACGGCAACCCGAAACCCCGAAAGACCTGGTGATGCAGATCGAAACCATGATCCGTGAAGAGTCTGGTGTGGACGAAGAGTTTAATGATGATTTGAGAACCTTTGGTATAGGCGCACAAATTCTTGCCGATCTCGGGGTTAGAAAAATGAATTTGATGAGCGCACCAAAACGCTTCCACGCACTGGCCGGTTTTGGCCTCGAAATTGTCGATTACTATTCAGATTAAAGCACGATGCAGAAAGAGGAAATACTTATGAATGAAGTCAATCAGGTTAACGGTGATATCTGTGTCGATAAGGCAAAGATCGCAATTGTTGTTGGACGTTTCAACGGCTTTATAGTCGAGAGTTTGCTGCAGGGTGCACTCGATACACTCGACCGGGCCGGTATCAAAGCGGGTGATATTACCGTCAGCCATGTACCTGGTGCGTTTGAAATGCCTTTGGTAGTGCAGAAATATGCACAATCGGGGAATTTCGATGCGATCATCGGCCTGGGAGCGGTTATTCGAGGCTCGACACCACATTTTGATTTTGTCGCCGGAGAAAACGCCAAGGCGTTGTCTTCACTGGCGTTACAGCATTCAATTCCAGTCATCAATGGCGTACTCACTACCGACAGTATTGAACAGGCTATCGAGCGCGCTGGAACTAAGGCGGGTAACAAGGGGGCCGAAGCAGCGATGACAGCGATGGAAATGGTTAGTCTGCTCAGAAAGATTGAATAGGTTAAATTGTGTCCGATAAAGCCAGTGACAAAGCGCGTTTTATTAAAAAACGCAAACATGCTCGCGACAAGGTCCTGCAGGCTTTGTATCAATGGCAGCTATCCGGTGAAGAACTCGACTGGATAAAAAAACATTACCTTGAAGAGCAGGGCGTGTCTGCGGGGGATGAAGAATATTTTCTCGAACTGCTTTATCAAATACCCTCGCAAGTGACGCAACTCGACGAAACTTTTGGTAAATACGTACAAAATTTCGAGGATCATCTCGATCCTATCGAGTGTAATATTCTGCGCATTGCTACTTACGAGTTTCTGCATCACCTCGAAATCCCCTATAAAGTAGTGATCAACGAAGCGATCAATCTGGCGAAGGTCTATGGTGCCGATGAGAGCCACAGGTTTATTAATGGCGTGCTCGACCCACTTGCCGTGGAAATGCGTCAGCTCGAAACTGCGAGTTAGTATTTTTGCAGGCTGTTGACTGATATGCCGATATCAGAATTTTCCCTTATCCAGAAATACTTTGCCAATACTGGCAAGAGCGCTTATGCGGCCTCGCTGTCGCAGGGTGATGATGCCGCGGTGGTGGCTGTACCCGATGACAAGCAGGTTGTCATGAGTATGGATACTCTGATTGCTGGTGTGCATTTTCCTGCCGAAACGAGTGCTGCCGATATCGCCTATAAGGCCCTGGCGGTGAATCTGAGTGATCTGGCTGCGATGGCGGCAAAGCCAGCCTGGTTTTTGTTGTCTTTGACGATGCCGGAAGTCGATGAAGCCTGGCTCGAAGCATTTTCCCAAAGCCTTAAACAGGCGGCCGATATATACAAAATAGACTTGATCGGTGGCGACACCTGCCACGGACCGCTATCGATTAGCATACAGGTCACCGGTCTGGTGGATACCGATTGTTATGTCACACGTAGTGGCGCACGACCCGGTGATCTGATCGTGGTTTCGGGCCAGTTAGGTAACGCTGCGCTTGGCCTCACCCAACCAGATTTACCAAAAGCGCTGAATGCAAAATGCTGCAAAGCGCTCAATCGTCCAACCCCTCGCCTTTGCTTAACGGATTTTTTACAACAATACGCCACAGCCGCGATTGATTTATCTGACGGGTTAGTTGGCGATTTAAAGCATATCCTGGACAAAAGTGAGGTTGGTGCTGTAATTAATAAGGGCAGCCTTCCGGTGAATGACTGGATCAGACAAAACAACGCTTTCGAGTATGCCTTAAACGGAGGGGATGATTACGAACTGTGTTTGACAATTTCACCTGCAAACAGTAGCAAGGTAGATACCTGGAACCAGGCTAACCCGGATTGTCCATTGCGGGTTATCGGTGAAATTACAGAATCGGGCTATTATTTAGTTAGTAAGAGTCAGAATATTGATTTATCTGACGCACAGGGGTACCAGCATTTTGGCAAATAAACCGATTCCACCGAGTTTATTGCTTGATCCACGACATCTATTTTCCGTCGGATTCGGTTCGGGTCTGTCGCCTTTTGCGCCCGGCACCATGGGGACATTGGCCGCCATACCACCGTATTTGTTACTGGCACAATTCGAGCTGCTGCATTATATCGTGGTGTTGATAGCAGGCTTTGTGGTTGGTGTTTACCTCTGTGGTTTTACCAGTCGTGCGCTTGGTGTGCATGATCACGGCGGTATAGTCTGGGATGAATTCATCGGTTTCTGGGTTACCATGATCGCTGTACCGAGTCTTAACTGGCAGTGGATTTTTGCGGGGTTTTTGCTGTTTCGGTTTTTCGATATCGTCAAACCCTGGCCGGTAAAACTTGCAGACAAACGGATTTCAGGAGGTTTTGGTATTATGGTCGACGATGTACTCGCAGGCATTTATGCGCTTGGATGCATGCATTTGCTTGACTGGCTGTTGGCTGTGTGACCGTGTTTAAAAAAATAGCTTACAGCCTGTGTTTGATTGCGATAATACTGTCGGCCAGCGCCGATGGTGTTAACGTTAAGGTGATAGCACTGTTTAGTAATAAGGCGCTGCTGAAAATTGACGGTGAACAGAAAATGCTGGGCAAGGGAGAAAGTTTCAACGGTGTTGAGCTAATCTCTGCAACCGGTCGCGGGGCCGTGGTTAGCATCGGTGGAGTTAAGCAAAAAATTGGCTTGAATCAATCAATTCAGGGTAAATTTAAAGCAACTGAGCGTTCGAAATCACGCATTTACCCCGATTCTGCCGGTATGTATTTTGTCGATGGCAAGATCAATGGCCGTTCGACCCGTTTCCTGGTCGATACTGGAGCCACATTTGTCACCATGAGCAGTCAACACGCTCGCCTGGTCGGTATCGATTATCGAACAGGCAGGCGTAGTTCGGCGCAAACAGCCACCGAAATCGTTGCGGTCTGGCAGGTTCACCTGCGCTCGATTACCGTTGGTGGTATCAAGCTCAGTAATGTCAAAGCGTCGGTGATCGAAGGTGCTCAACCCTACGATGTGCTGCTTGGCAATTCATTTCTCAAACGCACCCAGATACTACGTAAGGGCAGTGTGATGGAACTGCAGAAACGTTTCTAGCCGCAACTCCCGAGACTTTGCTAGAATACCGCGCTTCATTCAATTACCTTGAGAAGAGTTCATGATCAAAACCCGCTTTGCGCCAAGCCCGACTGGTGTTCTACATGTTGGTGGTGCGCGGACCGCTTTGTTTTGCTGGCTGTTTGGTAAAAAAATGGGTGGCCAGTTTGTGTTGCGTATCGAAGATACCGACCTTGAACGCTCCACCGAAGCTTCGGTACAGGCGATACTCGATGGCATGGCCTGGCTAGGGCTGGATCATGACGAAGGACCGTATTACCAGACGCAACGATTTGATCGCTATGCAGTTGTTATTCAACAGCTGGTAGAGCAGGGTGACGCCTATTACTGCGCCTGCTCGAAGCAGCGTCTGGAAACCTTGCGTGAAACACAGATGGCGAACAGGCAAAAACCCCGCTACGACGGTTGTTGTCGAGACCTTGGATTGAAACCGGATGATAAGCAGACGCTGGTGATTCGGTTTAAAAATCCACAGCAGGGCGAGGTTAGTTTTATCGACCATGTCAAAGGTGAGATTATTGTTAGTAATCAAGAACTGGATGATTTGATCATCGCCCGTAGTGACGGTTCGCCGACCTATAATTTGTCAGTAGTAGTCGATGACATGGATATGGAGATTACTCATGTTGTGCGTGGTGATGACCATGTAAACAATACCCCGCGGCAGATCAATATTCTCAAAGCCCTAGGCGCTACCTGTCCCGAGTATGCACACCTGCCGATGATTCTGGGTGAAGATGGTAAACGTTTGTCCAAACGTCACGGTGCTGTCGGGGTGATGCAATATTTTGAAGATGGTTATTTACCTGAAGCGATGCTGAATTACCTGGTGCGACTGGGCTGGTCGCATGGTGACCAGGAAATCTTCAGCATCGATGAATTGATTGAGTATTTTTCTCTCGACGATATTAATCGGTCGGCGTCTACCTTTAATACCGATAAATTAAAGTGGATTAATCAACAATACATGATGAACCGGCCACTAGGTGAAATCGTCACTCTGGTTGAAAACAGGTTGGGCGGCTTACAGATAGAATATGAGTCTGGCCCTGAATTTGATAATATCATCGATCTTTACCGGCAGCGCACATCGACCATCAATGATCTGGTCGATAGTATTCGCTACTGTTTCGAGGATTTTGACGAATACGATGCCAAAGCAGCTAAAAAGGCCTTGAGGCCTGTCGCGCTGGAGCCATTGAATCTGCTGTTAAACCAGCTGTCGGAACTCGACAACTGGGAAAAAAATACAATTCATCTAGTAATAGAGCGGGTTACCGAGCAGCTTGAGCTTAATATGGGCAAGGTAGGCCAACCCTTGCGGGTGGCAGTAACCGGTGGTTCATTCTCGCCACCAATTGATGAGACAGTGGCAATTATCGGCAGGGAAACTTCATTAGCCAGAATTTCGAAAGCAATTAGCTATATTTCGTCGAAATAATTGTTAGAATGTGCTTTTTTTGATAATCGATGGTTTACAGGGATAAGATAACAAGTGACGCGTAAAACAATCAATTGCGTCGTGATGTTTGCCGATGTCGCCGGTAGTACAGCTATGTACGAAAACATGGGCGATGATATGGCCAGGGAGCGAATATCTAAATCACTGAATAAACTCATAGCTATCACCAAACGTCATAGCGGCAAACTGGTGAAAACTATTGGCGATGAAATCCTGGTTTATTTTACCGATGTCGATATGGCGGTATACGCTGCGTTGTCGATTCAGGAAACCATGGAAGATGATCGCTCACCCGAAACCATAGGCGTATCTATTCGCATCGGTATGCAATATGGAAGCACAATTCTTGAAGATGACGATATTTTTGGCGATACCGTCAATGTTGCTGCCCGCGTCGCCAGCATGGCCAGCGCTCGTCAGATATTATGTACCAAGGAAATGTCTTTCCTGGTTAAAAACCCCGAATTGGCGAATAATATGCGACCGTTTGATCGTCTAAGGGTTAAGGGTCGAAAAGAGCCGCTTGATGTTTATTTATTCGGTTGGGAGGACGATGATGATATTACTAATATGGCGACTGCTAGTAGTTTTACCAATCCCGCTCGCCATAATCTGGCAAAAAGCCTCAAGCTCACCTACGACAGCGATCGATATAACCTCAATATTGATACTACTTCCTTTTTGTTGGGCCGCGATAAGTATTGTGAAATGGTTGTCATTGGCGATTTAATTTCGCGCTATCATTCCAAAATAGAACACCGAAGGGGTAAATTCGTAATAACCGATCAAAGCACCAACGGAACCTTTGTAACCACACAGGAAGGTCAGGAAGTATTCCTGCGGCGTGAGGAACTCACGTTATTCGGCGCTGGTTTTATCAGCCTTGGCAAGAAGGTTGATCGCAGTGATGAAAACCTGATCCAGTTTTACTGCGAGTAATCGCCAGAAATCAGATAATACCTGTTAGCGCGCTCACTAAGCCAATCAGCGCCCCAAATAACCCACCCCAAACCACCAGCCAGCCAAGGTGTTGACGAATCATGTCCTGGATAATCTGTTTTACCAACTGCGGCGTGAGTTCATCGAGTCGATTATCGATTATCTGCTGAATATTTTGTTTCAGCTCGGAAATAACATCGGGTTGTTCCAACTCTTCGATCAACAGAGTTGAAAATTCGTCACTGTCGGTAATATCGATCATCGATTCGCGCATATTGTCGATGAAAGGTTGTCGTAATGGTTTTAAGGCCTCTTCACCCCCCAGCATTGATAACATGCTGCCAAACGATGATTCCATGATGGTTTTTACCAGCGTGTCAAAAGCCGGCGAAAGGTCTATTTTTTCTATAACAGCGGCTATTCTGGAATGTGGCCCCGATGCCTGATTCTGATTCAGAAACCGGTCGATATTATCGTCACTGAAGAACTGATGCATAATCAGGTTTCGAATACCCTGTTTAAATTCCTCGAAATGGGCCGGTATAACGCCCGAACCATACAACCCCGGCACTTTTTCAAACAGCATATGCACTGCCAGCCAATTAGTTAAAGCACCGGAGAGTGCGAAAACGCTCATCGTGAAAAGTATTGCCTGCTCACTGTAATAAGCTACTATGGCTAAAATCAGGGCACAAAGATTGGTTATGAAACTCTTATTCACAACGACTCCGGGTATATAAAAACGAATGCGATTCTATCAATATGTTGATCACCTTTAAAACCAAATCCTACGCTAACATCACCATGTTTGGCGAAGTGGGTTTGAAAATGCTCGAAATGATGGATTATGGCGTGAAAATACCCGGCGGTATTGTTGCTGCGGATGTGAGTCATGCGTTGCAAAACCTGCAACAGGCTCTGGCTAGTCTGCCACCGATTGTCGAACCGGGGGGTGAAGTTGATGACGATCAGCCAACCGTGGCGCTACAAACGCGAGCTGTGCCATTGCTGGAATTATTGCAATCGGCTTTCGCGGATGAAAATGACGTGCGCTGGGAGTGAGTGTTATACCATCTCGGCAACGACGGCAGTCCAGCCGCGTGCGATATTGTCATGATTATAGCCACCGCCACCCATCGCCAGCATACGACCCTCGCAATGTCGCTCGGCAATATCACGCAGGCTTCGTGCTGCGTGGGCGTGTGAAGCGGGACTAAATGCCATATTGGTTATCGGATCACCTTCAATACTGTCGGCGCCGCACTGTAACAGGATAAATTCGGGCTGACCGTTTTCCAGGTAGGCTTCGACCTGGGGCCAGACCGATTCGAATACTGCGTCATTGGCATGTGGTGGCACCGGGATATTTAGTTTGGTGCCTTCGGCGTTACCCTTGCCGGTCTCTTCGGCGAATCCGGTGCCGGGGTAAAGTGTGCGACCATCCTGGTGAATATCGGCAAACAAAAGATCGGCATCATCTTCAAAACTATAAAATACACCATCGCCATGATGTGCATCGATGTCAATATAAGCCACCCGTTTAATACCATACTGAGCGCGCAGGTACTCGATAGCTATGCCGCAATCGTTGAACACACAAAACCCGGCAGCGACGTGTCTGCGGGCATGGTGCAGTCCGGCGATCGGTGAGAAGGCCCGTCGGAATTCACCTTTCATGATGCGATCCACTGCATCGGTTACTGATCCGGCGACATGGCCTGCGGCTTCGTACATGCCAACAAATGAAGGTGTATCACCACCATCCAGATAGCCAGTCCCCAGTTTTGAGTAATCAAACACCTTTTCAATATAGTCGTCGGTGTGGAACAACTTGATGCGATCTGCCGCCGCCATCACCGGTTGCTGGATAACCAGTTGCTGGTCAAGGCCCTGATTGAGTAATTCAGCCTGGAAGGCATCGTGGCGCTGCGGGCCAAAGGGATGCCCGTCCTTGAATCCATAATCGGCCAGCGATTGGCCGAGGTAAATACAACTTTGTCTGGATGTCATATTTAACTCCTCATTTGTTTACTCAATTTATCGCAAGCCTGTTGCCAGGGTTCAAATGCACTGGCCTGCTTCAAAATATCGAGTCCAAGCTTTGAGAAAGTACCTTCGGTAGCGATTATCTCGGCTATCTCGCCTGGCGTCGCTTGCTCGTCTAAAGCCAGGCTCGCAGCACCTTTCGCCATGCCCAGCACCAGTTTAGAGGCCATTCCGGTGGAGAGAGAATCACCACTGGTGGCATCAATTAGCTGCTGAAATAACTCGAAATACCAGGTATAAACGCAGGCGATAATATTGCCCTGATCAAATGCTGATTCATCATCGGCGGCGATGCTGTCGCCACAGTAATTGAACAGATTGCATACCACTTCGTGCTCAGGATAAATCAGGGTCGGACTAGCGCAAGCGCGAGCACAGTTGACCGGCATGGCGCGTACGATGCTGCAATTATTACCCGCTACCTCCTGTAGGCTTGCGATGCTGACACCGGCCACTACGCTGATTATTAGTTGATTGGTTCGCAAACTAAGTTCGCCAAGAGCCTCCAGGCATTGCCCGGGTCGGGTCGAAAGAATCAATTGATCGGCACTATCGGCGACTGCCTGATTACTTTCCATAACTTTGCATTGCCAATCCTGCGCCAGCTTTTTTGACATTTCATGATTACGTGGGCTGAGTAAAATTCGACCACGATACCCACCCCGGCGTAATCCGCTAATGGTATATTCGGCCAGATCGCCAACACCGACAAATCCCAGTGTCTGGGTCATTGGCGGCGTACCCCCAGTCTTTGTGCTGCTTGTGCCGCGGTAGCGGGCTCGCGTCCCATTTCCCGAATAATGCGTACAGCTCGCTCCACTAGTTGCACATTGCTGGCGTACTCACCTTTGTTCAAATACAGGTTGTCCTCAAGTCCGACTCGGCAATTCCCGCCCTGGCACGCTGCCTGTGTGACAATATCGAATTCAAACCGCGAAATACCAAATGCACTCCAGTTTGCGTTATCAGGCAGCAAGCTTTTCATCACCACAAGTATCTCCGGCGTTGCGGGAGATGCGTGGGGAATGCCAAGGCACAGCTGAAACATGGGGTCGCCATCGATCAGGCCTTCTTCGATTAAAGTTCGTGCAAACATAATGTGCCCGGGCTCGAAGACTTCAATTTCAGGTTTAACGCCCAGCCTCTGAATGTGGCTTGCCATGATGCGTAAATGTGCGGGAGTATTGACGAAAATGGTATCGCCAAAATTGAAGGTGCCGACATCGAGCGTGCAAATGTCCGGTAGCAGCGCATCGATATGTTTCAAACGATCGAGAGGTTGAATCAATGTGGTGCCTGGGCCACCAACCGCCGCATCGGTTTCTCCTGGATTAAAACGTGCACCTTCGCTGGTGGTCAGGTTGATCAGGACATCGCTGCCCGAGTCACGAATGCGCTCAACCACTTCCCGAAACAGTTCAGGTTCACCCGAGCGCATACCGGTTTGCGGGTCGCGTACATGGATATGCGCGATCGCAGCGCCAGCTTTAGCGGCATTGATGCAGTCATTGGCGATATGCTCCGGGCTGATCGGGTAATTCGGGTGCCTGGCATGATTGTTATGCCCGCCACTTACAGCGCAGGTAAGGATAACTTTGTTACTCATAGCTCTGGTTACATATCATCAATTAAAGATTCGATATACTCCAGACGGCTTGCCATTTCCTGGTGTAAGCGTTGTAACTCCTCCTTTACCAGCCTGGCGTGTTCGATATTCGATTTCTTCGAATTGATGATCTGATCGAGTTCACTGATAGCCTTTTGTACAAAGGGGGAAATCTCATGGACTATTTCAGATTTTTGCGTACCGCTATCAGCCATTATGGTTTTTGATGATCGTCCGAACTCAAAACGCTTGCTGGCTGGTAACAAAGAGCCTTTCTTACGTTTGTAGATGACGCGAAGAATATCGATATGATTGACGGTATTTAGAGAATAACGCTCTATTTGCCCCGGATTGTTAATGCCCATTTCAGTTAGTGTTGGATATTTTGACATAATGACAGCCTGTGTTTATTGGTTATTGTCGCGGGATCATACCATTAATTTGGAAATACTTTTTCAGCTACTGTAGCGGAGTGAATAGTGCACAGAACAGTTCTGTAACAGGGCGTAATAACCAACCTGCGTTGTATACTACCCGGCTAGCCCTGTCGATAGGGACTGTAGGATGTGGTGAACCTCGTGAACTGCACCAGTTGAGGTTTATGTAGACTAGATATTTCTGTGTCACATGGTTTTATTGATTGATGCGGTTCGTGTCTTACTGCATCCTGCGTGCTGTAAAAGCGGGCATTTAAATTTAAATCTTGAATACGTACCAAGTGCCCACAGCCGTCGTTAAGGCAATCAAATATTATCAATCAGAGGTTGTTATATTGAAAATGATTGTTACTGATCAGAATTAGAGTCCAGTTGCTCAAGTGTTTTTCTTATGAGTTCGTCTTTACCTTTACAAAATGGTGCAATTGAACGATCCATGACTTCAATATGATTTAGCAGCCATTCATTTAGAAAATCCACCAGTTCTTCTGCGCTCAAGCGGCCTGACTGAAACCGCTCTTGCTTCTGTGTTACCTGATTGATCAGGAACTGGTGTATCTGGCAATGGAAATCAATATCATCGTAACCACAGGCTTGCATCAATGCCTCTTCTCTTTTGAAGTGGTATTGCGTGTAGTCCAACAATTCCTTCAAAATTTGCTCAAACTCTTCGTGAGCATTTTCTGGGTCCGTCAGTACCATGCTTCTATTAAGCAGCTCTACCAGCATCTTGTGATCTTCATCTATGGGACTGATGTCTATAGCTAAATTTTCAGTCCACTCGATACCTGCTGCTGACGACCTCGCCTGTCTTGATACCTCATCCTGCTCTGTCGCATGTAGGCTGGAATCACTTAGTAGCGAACATACATGCTGAGCAAGATCAGACAGGGAATATGGCTTGCTTATCAGGTTAGCATCAAGATGTTTCTTGTTATCGTGTGAGTTTGCTTTTTCTATATGGCCCGAAGTTAACAGTATTTTTAGGCCGGGATGAATTTTTATGGCCTTCTCGGACAAATCATAACCGTTCATACCACCAGGCATCACCACATCACTAAACAAAAGCGAGATATCAGGATTGTTGACAAGCAGTTTTAGTGCCTCCTTGCCATTGCTTGCAATCAACACCCGATACCCATGAAATTGAAGTAAATCCTGTGCCAGTTCCAATAATCCTGGTTCATCATCAACGACTAGAATCAATTCTCCCTCTTTCGGTATTTCTTCAGGTTCGGAACCAGTAATGCTAACTTGATGTTCCTGTTCCTGTTCCTGTTCCTTTTCGATGGCTCGAGGTATGTAAATATTAAAGGTTGTTCCGATACCAGGCTCAGATTGAACCTCGATATGTCCCCCGGAGCGACTCACAAAACCAAATACCATCGACAAGCCTAATCCAGTACCTTTGTCTACTGGTTTGGTTGTGAAAAAGGGTTCAAAGATATGCTCCTGGTCTTCGTCAGTTATACCCATGCCAGTGTCATTCAGCGACAGCAATACGTATTCACCAGGGGTAGCTTCAGGATTTTGAGCGCAATAGGTGGTATCAAGAACACTGTTACGTGTTTCGATTGTAATTCGACCACTATCCGGTATCGCATCCCGAGCATTTAGCACCAGACTAAAAAGGGCTTCTTCAAAATCACCCTGGTTAATTTCAGTCAACCATAGATCATTTGAAAGTCGCCTTTCAACCTTCACCCCAGGGGTAACGGAGCCAGGAATCAGTTGATCCATGTTCTGGATCAACCGATTAATATTGGTAGCGCGTACATCAACTGCTTTTTTCTGTGAGAAGCTCAAAAGCTGTCTGGTTAACTCAGCCGCACGCTGTGCTGATTTTTCGATTGTGTGGACTCTTTTTGGAATTTTACCTTCAGTCGGGACTTCGGGTTTGAGAAGACTAACATTGCCCAGGATAATTCCTAGAATATTATTGAAGTCATGGGCGATGCCCCCTGTAAGTTGGCCTATCGCATCCATTTTCTGAGTCTGGCGTAATTGAGCTTCGATATTTTCACGATGCTTATCTAATAGCTGACGCTCTAAAGACACACCCAAAGCTCGAGCTATACCATTGATAAGATTGCGCTCCTCAAGCAGAAATGGACCTTCATCTAGTTCGGGGCACTTGCTTGTATAGTAAACTTCTATCTTGCCACGTATTTTTTTTGTAACAACAATATCTGCGCACTGACACCACTCAGTCTCCCGAAATGCTTCTGAAGTATATTCCTTATCATCAAATTGAATTCTCCCGCATGTGATTTCCGGATAATGCCAACCAGGAGGAATTACATTTACCACTTTTTGGCAAATTTCCTCAAATGTTCCTCCAGTGTTGATTAGTTCAGCAACTTCGTACATACATCGCAGTTCCTTTACACGTTCCCCTTTATCGTGAAGCAGTAGCTGGTGCTCCATTTCTTGGTATCTTTGCAAGGTAATATCGAGTCCCAATCCAACAAGGCATTCCTTCCCACTAAAATTTTTCCTTTCCCCATAGAACAAATAGGGAATTCTTTGACCACCTTTTGTTACTATCATTGCCTCTGCAGATGCATATCCATCAATAAAAACTTTCTGCATCTGCTCCTCTATATATGCCACATCAGAGCCTTCAAAAAAATCCCCACCATACATACCAGAGAGCTCCTCATCGCTATACCCTGTAATTTTGTTCCACTTTGTATTCCATGTAACAAACGTTTCTTCATCGAACACATAAAACAGTCCAGGCAGACTATTAATATAGTCATGAGCACGCTGCTTCTCCGTTTGAAGTGCATCTAATGCCTGTTTGTGATCAGTATCGTTTCTGGATGCTGTAACAAAAGCTGTAACTCGATCATCTTCAATTACTGGAGAAACCATTGTGGTGTAATGGAAGCATTCTCCATCAGGGGAAACATAATCGGTGGAATATGCACTTTGTTGTTGGGAGTGTTTAACTTTTTTTAAGCAGACCCGTGCCTGCTTACAGGACTCTTCATCCATATAGTCATAAATCGACGTATTAATTACATCCTCAATTTTCAACCCTTTGGCAGTTCTGTTGATAAACTGAATATTACACGCACTGTCAAGCATCATAATTATATCTGGTGAATTTACTGTGAGTGATCGCCACTTGGTTTCAGCTTCAAGTAGTGTCCGTTCAGTTTGTTTATTCTCAGTGATGTCGGTGAAAATCGTAATAACCTGATACGGTTTATCCACACCATCCCGACATTGTGGAATGGCATCAATACTAATCCACCTGAATCTATCTTCAGCTGGGACAAAGACACCCATCGTAGTGCCAGTTATTTTCTTGTTGGTCACTAGTGCAACCATTGCTGGATGGGATTCACCAGGAAAATCAGAACCATCCGGGTGGACTGCTCTCCAGCGGGGGTCAAATGATTTTCTTCCTTGCATCTGATCCAGGCTCAGTCCAAGGAGAGCTTCGGCTGCGGGGTTGGCAGAAATGATGCTGCCGTCAGCATCCTGGTAGACTACACCATGCCCCATATTATTGAAGAGTTCTTGATGGTCTATCGTGTTCACCATGTTTCTCTATTCCCTCAAAGGACCTCGTTAGTAGTGATGATTGGAGCGGCAAATCCATTGTTATTATATTCATAAGACTATAGCAGTATTTGCATTTTTCTGCTTTGGTGTAGGCGC
>JAAENK010000165.1 GCA_024224415.1 Gammaproteobacteria bacterium
AGTAGAT
Organism: Gammaproteobacteria bacterium; assembly: GCA_024224415.1. Lineage (GTDB taxonomy): Bacteria > Pseudomonadota > Gammaproteobacteria. Next base: position 8 of record JAAENK010000165.1, read on the forward strand.
GAAATACACCTTTCAGGCTTTTGCCCATGCCGATTGGCCAGGTAATGGGTGCGCAGCGAATCTTGAGCACCTTTTCGACTTCGTCGAGCAGATCGACTGGATCGCGTCCTTCTCGATCCAGTTTGTTGATAAAAGTGATAATCGGTGTGTCGCGCAGGCGGCACACGTCCATTAACTTGATGGTGCGTTGCTCGACACCCTTCGCACAATCGATGACCATTAGCGCCGAGTCGACTGCGGTCAAAGTACGATAGGTATCTTCTGAAAAATCCTCATGCCCCGGTGTATCCAGCAAGTTGATAATACTTTCGCGATACGGAAACTGCATCACCGATGAAGTAACCGAGATACCGCGCTGCTTTTCCAGTTCCATCCAGTCGGAAGTCGCGTGCCTGGACGCTTTACGACTCTTTACAGTACCCGCCATCTGGATCGCTTTGCCGAACAATAACAGCTTTTCAGTCACCGTGGTCTTGCCAGCGTCCGGGTGGGAGATGATAGCAAACGTGCGCCGCTTGTTGATTTCATTGATAAAATTGCTATCACTCATACCTTCAAAATCCTGATTTGTACGGGTCTTTCAAATTACCCCCTCTCTCCGTTTTTTGGGATAGGCGGCTAAAAAGCGCACTATTCTAACGAACAGGCGCCACGCTAACCATTACTGCGCCAAAAACCTCTCCAGCTCGCC
>JAAENK010000166.1 GCA_024224415.1 Gammaproteobacteria bacterium
TGCGGTATTTGCGCAAAAACCCGCCCAGCCGGGTGATGCGACCGTCATCATCGCGTGTCATTGCCGAGGCGCGCAGCCCATTCTCCTGTTCGCCAAACTCCTGCCCATTGCCGTCAGCTTCGCTGTCTTCATTGCTCATGGTGCGAAATTTGTAGACCATAAATGGCTGGCCGCGATATCCCATACGCTGTTGACGAAAGAAAACCGGTCCACCCGAGGTCAACAAAATCGCACTGCCGACAATCACCAGAATAATCGCAAACAGAGGTAAAAACAGTAAGGCTACGACAAGATCAATAAATTGTTTGAAGTGCAGATACACCATGTTCGGCAACAGGGAGCCGAAGTTGTTTTCCGAAAGGTGCTCGATTTCGACCTTGCCACTTAGCGCTTCTTTCACCTGTTTCGAATGGTAAACCGGAATACCACGCAGGGCACAATCGGCAATAAATCGTTCCCATTTTGCTGAATAATTCTGCCGCAGATCGGCGACCACTGCACCATTTTTTGGGTGATATGCCTCGGGTGCATTCAAAACAGTCCACCCGATATCGCCAATCTCCAGCAGCCCATCGGCATGGCCACCGGAAATAACCGAGAATCTGGTTTTTGACCGCCGGTTGACCATCAGATAGATGGAAATAAACCACAGCAGTGAAAGACCGAAACTGGCGATATACACGTAGCGGCTGTAGTCAATCCGAAACAGAAAGAATATCGCCATTATCAGGCCATAGGTTATCGAAAAACTGACGACAACATATGAGCCGGCCGATATGCCAGGAAAATCTGACAGCCGTCGCATAATGAAAAAGCCACCGACCATGGCGATTAGCGAACCAATAATGGTGTTGAATTCATTGTGTCGGGTGATGAAATCCAACTGGTTCTGCAACCGAAAGACCGCCGGAACAACTATTGCAAAAAACA
>JAAENK010000167.1 GCA_024224415.1 Gammaproteobacteria bacterium
ATTCACTAGATTTCTCTACTGCGATTTAATTTAAACTCGCAGTAGAGAAATCTAGTGAATATTGATACCAGGCCAGCCAGTGATTACCTATAATACATCGCTGACCCGAATACAGCATTCCATTAAATCATGTCTACAATATCCAGCCCCTGCTCATCGCATATTAATCGTTTTACCGAGAAATTTATCAATGAAAAAAAATCAGCAGGCATGGTTACGCTGGTGAGTCGACAGGGTGAAATCATCCATCAAAATGCGCTGGGCTTTCAGGATATCGCTTCACAGACACCCATGGCACTAGACAGTATTTTTCGTATTTATTCAATGACCAAACCCATCACCAGTGTGGCGTTAATGACACTGTTTGAAAACGGAAAATTTAATCTGGACGACCCGGCGCATCGCTGGATTCCGGCTCTGAAAACATTGAAGGTTTATCGTGATTCCAACAAATACGATGATCTCGAAGGTCATATCACCATCCTCCAGTTGCTTACGCATACTGCCGGTTTCAGTTATGGTTTCGACCCAGATAATAATTCTGTCGACAAACTCTACAGTGAAGTCTGGGATGCCCTGAAGCAAAACAAATCACTCGCCGAGCTGATGGAGATAGCCCTCGACCTGCCGCTGCTCGCACAACCCGGCACACTTTGGCATTACAGTATCGCCACCGATATCTGCGGTTACCTGGTCGAACTCATGGCCGACATGCCATTTGGCGACTATTTGCAACAGACCATCTTCGATCCATTGAATATGGTCGACACTGCCTTCGAAGTAACCGAAGACAAACGCCATCGTTTCGCCACATTATACGGACTCGGCGATGACAACCCGTTAACTCAGCTCGAGGACAATAAGGATTCACCTTTCATCCCCCCAGCAAATATGGGCAAGGTAAGTTTACAATCGGGTGGCGGTGGACTGGTCTCCACCATCACCGACTACTGGCAATTTGCTCAAATGGTACAGAACCGCGGGCAACTAAACGGACTACGTTTTTTAAAACCTGAAACCATCGACAACATGACTCGCAACCAGGTCGATGAAAGCTTGTTACCACTGTCATTTAACGGCATTTCCCCCGATCCAATCGATGGTTACGGCTTTGGCCTGGGTTACTGTATTAACATGCAGCAAAACGATATAGGAAGCATTGGTGATTTCGGCTGGGGTGGCATGGCCGACACCTATTGCTGGATTGATCCGGTAAAACAAATAGTAGGCATCCTGATGCAGCAGTTTATGCCGTCGTTGACACACTCTGGTCGGCTAGATTTTCGGCGGGCGGTTTATGCTTCGGTCTAAGTGTGGTGCAGGAATGACAAGACCAGAGCACCACTTCGAATCTTCTTCTACGCGTTTATTCTAAACCCACCTTCTAACACGGCCTTTATAGTTAATATAATTTTCACCAAATTTTCTCTGTAACACCTCTTCTTCCGGAAGTATTTGAACTTTAGTAATTAACAAAATGAAAAGCGGTAAAACCAGAACAACCATCAAACTGCCCAGAAGAACCGCCCAGGCTAACAAAAACAGGAAAAACCCTACATACATAGGATTGCGACTGAATTGATATATTCCAGTAGTCACTAATTGTGTACTTTCTTCCGGTCTCAGCGGATTCACAGTAGTCGAAGCCGCCTTGAACTGATAGCCACCAATTAGAATTATTAATGTGCCCGCAACAAAGATAGCTACAATGACTGGCCAATGAGTTGCAAGAGAAATATCAAGTGTATCTGTGACTACGGCGGCAACATACATCAACACCGCGAAAATAATTACATAAGCTATTGGCAATAATTTTGGCATTACCCGGATATTTTCCCTGAGAAATAGAGGTATGGTGTTATGTTGATTATATCTGGTTCACCATTTTTTTGTCCATGCTGAGATTACGCTGCCCTAATTCGCCATACAATCCAATAAACTCCAGCTCGGAGGCCATAGTGACATGATATTACTTCCGTTCCAGTCCCTGATACAACAACTCAATCCAGTGCACCACCGGTACATTCAATCCATCGGCGATATGTAACTGACAACCAATATTTGACGTGACAATAACCTCGGGCGCGTCGATAGCCAGAGCAACCTGTTTGTTGGCGCGCAACTGTTTCGATAGTTGTGGTTGCAGAATCGAATAAGTACCGGCTGAGCCACAGCATAAGTGTGCGTCGGCGACTTCACAGATCTGGTATCCTGTCTGTTGCAGTATCGATTCAACTTTGCCTTTTAACCCGAGTCCGTGTTGCATAGTGCAAGGAGTATGGACGGCTACGCGTTTGCCAGGTTTGGTTTGAACTGGTTTACGGTCCAACTCCTGTTCGATTATCTCACTTAAATCGCAGGCCAGTTTACTGATTTTTCTTGCGCGTTCTGCATAGGCCGATTCGTGTTCGAACAATTCGACATATTCTTTTACGGTGACACCGCAGCCCGTAGCGGTTGTTACTATTGCTTCGGCGCCATCTTCGATATAAGACCACCAGTAATCAATCAATTTGCGTGCCTGTGCGCGGCCTTGTTCCATTTGCGAGGTATGCAGGCCTACAGCACCGCAACAATGCCGGTTTTCGATTTCGATGGTTTGAATGCCGAAATGATCCAGCAACTTTATCGCCGCGGCGTTGGTGTTCGGTGTCAGGGTGGGTTGTACACAGCCCGACAGCATTATAATCTTTCGATCGTGCCGGTTATCAGGTTTATCTATCGGGGATTGTTTTTCTGGAATCGAGGCGCGCAGGCTCGCCGGCATCAGTGGTGCAATAGCTCTTGCGCAGGTAATTACCAGATTAAAAATTGGGCCTGAGTTAAACAGTCGGGTGATCGCCCAACGTTTAAACCTTTCAACTACCGATCGCGGTAACTCGCTGTCAACAGCTTCTCTACCAAGCTCTAGCAATCGACTATATCTGACGCCGGATGGACAGGTAGTTTCACAGGAACGGCAGGTCAGGCAACGATCCAGGTGCAGTTGCAATTCCGCACTGGCTTCCGCACCTTCGAAGAGCTGCTTGATCTGGTATATGCGACCCCGTGGGCCATCGAGCTCGTCGCCACGTAACTGATAAGTCGGACAGGTGGCGTTACAAAACCCACAATGTACGCATTTGCGCAGGATGGTTTCGATAACTCCGGCGCTGGGCATATCGTGAAAGCGTTTATGGAGATTTGTTTGCATCGCTATAAGCCAGGATAAAATCTGCCACGATTAAAAATTCTGGCTGGGTCAAATTTGGACTTTAAATTGCGTTGCAGAGCCAGCAATAACTCATCCAGCGGTTGGAAAGCGGGTACAGCTTCGGAAGCACCACGATATACGCATAGGCTGCCGCCAAAATGCTGGAGCCGTTCACGCAGTACTGGGTAGTCGTTGTCCCCCACCAGCCAGCGTTGTGCGCCACCCCATTCGATGAGCTGATCCTGGTCGAGCTGGAACTGAGTAGTCGGCGGCAGGGAAATTCGTGCAATATGACTCTGCCCCTCATAAAACACGTGGCTTTGTTCGCGTAGAGATGGCCAGATATCCGTAGCTTTTTCACCGCCTGTTTTTTTAACTGCGTTGCTGACGCCTTGCTCGCTTCCGGAAAGGCGAACTAAACTTTGCTGTTGGTGCCACAACGACGCCGATATAGGCAAGGGTTGCCCAGCCAGTTCATTAATCCACTGTATATGCTGCTCGGCACTTGCATGTTGAAAAACCAGGGTTTGCTCGGTTTCAAATTTCGGAATGACGCGCAACGATACTTCCAGCAACGCACCCAGCGTGCCCATTGTGCCGACCATAAAGCGTGACACATCAAAACCCGCAACATTCTTAATGACGCGTCCACCAAAGCTTAGAATATCACCGCGTCCATCGAGTATTTTAATGCCGAGAATGTAATCGCGAATGCCACCTGCGTAGGACCTGCGTGGACCACATAAGCCACTGGCAACCATACCGCCAATGCTGGCCTGCTCGGAAAAATGCGGTGGCTCAAAACCAAACATCTGGCCCTGCTCGGCGAGCAGGGCTTCCACCTCGTGAAGCTTACAACCGCCGCGCAGAGTAATCACCAACTCAGCGGGATCATAATCGATGACGCCACTATGTTCCGAGACTTTGAGGTACTCGCCTTTACTGGCGTTACCGTAAAAAGCCTTACTGCCATTGCCAACAATCTGTAAAGGCTGGGCATTGGCGACCGATTCACGAATTTGTTCCTGAAGAGTCTGCTCCAAATCATGTTGCTTTATGGCAGTCATTTTTAAAACCGCTCCAGCTCTGGGAACGCTAGTTTGCCGTCATGCACATGCATGGCATTAAACTCCGCACAGCGCGCCATGGTCGGGATCGCCTTGCCAGGGTTCATAATGCCATTGGTATCGAAGCTGTCACGCAAGGCATGGAACAGATTGCGCTCCAGGTTACTAAATTGCAGACACATTTCGCCGATCTTCTCGACTCCGACGCCATGCTCGCCCGTAATCGTGCCACCTTGCGCGATACACAACTGTAAAATTTTACTACCCAGTTCTTCGGTTTTTTCGAGCGCGCCTTCAACATTAGCATCGTAGAGTATCAGCGGGTGCAAATTGCCATCGCCGGCGTGAAATACATTGGCGACGGGTAACTTATATGCTTCGGACAGACGACGAATTTCATTCAGTACAACGCCGAGGGTTTTCCGTGGGATGGTGCCATCGATGCAATAATAGTCTGGCGATAAACGCCCCACAGCGGGGAAAGCAGCCTTGCGTCCCGACCAGAATAACAGGCGTTCGGCTTCGTCTTTGGCGAGGCGTGTTTCGCTGGCCCCGGATGCATTCATGACCGTTTCTACACGTTTAATCTGCGATTCGACTTCTGCGGCGGTGCCATCGAGCTCGCAAATCAGGATAGCCTCTGCTTCAACTGGATAACCGGCATGAACAAAGTCTTCCGCGGCGCGTATCGCAAGGTTATCCATCAGTTCGATACCGGCCGGGATAATACCCCTGGCAATAATATCGGCAACGCTGTTACCAGCTTTTTCGACATCGTCAAACACGCCCATGACGACACGTGCACACTCTGGTATGGGCAGAAGTTTCAGGGTAATTTCAACGACCACACCGAGCATGCCTTCGGAACCTATCAACAGGGCGAGTAAGTCATAGCCTTGTGACTGCATCGAACGCTGATCGATGCTGATCAATTCACCACTCGACATCACCAGTTTAACTCCAAGGATATTATGCAACGTCAAACCGTATTTGAGGCAATGCACGCCTCCGGCATTTTCAGCAACATTGCCACCGATAGTGCAAGCAATTTGCGAGGAAGGATCAGGGGCATAGTAAAGACCGTGATGCGCGACCGCTTCAGATACAGCAAGATTTCGCACTCCCGCTTCGACCACCACGGTTCGTGACAGGGCATCGATATTGAGGATACTATCCATTTTCGTCAGGCTCAGCACAATGCCATCCTCATGCGGCAGGGCGCCGCCCGACAGACCGGTACCCGCACCACGGCTTACAATCGGTACACGATGCTCGTCGCACAATGCCACCACCTGTTGCACCTGTTCGACCGTTTCAGGCAATACCACCAGCAACGGCGTCTGTCGATAGGCGCTTAGGCCATCGCACTCATAGGCTGCAAGTGAAGTAGGTTGATCAACCACCGATTCGTGATTGAGAAACGCCCTGAACAGGCCTGCGAGTTTTTGTTGTCGGGTAATATTCATTTTGCCCACACGATTTGATGAGGAACCAATATTAGCATCATCTTCCCGCCATTTTTCCGGCCATCAGGGCTAGATATTATCGCATAGATTTGTTTATTGTTAACGTGTAATTGAGCGCGACATATCGTGATTCTACGATGACAGCACCTTTACCAGAAACGCATCAAACAGACTTTCAATCATCTCGATAGAACCGTTCAGGCTATGATCCTCACTGAGAATATGCAGACAACAGGCAGTTTTGCGGGCGTAACGAATGACATTATCCACCGGAACAACATCGTCCGCCCAACCGTGCACAATTTCGATGTGCGGGGAGCGTGAGGCATATTCCTGTTTGCCAAAACCCGGCATGTAAAGCGCCGGTGCGAGCAGGAACATGGCATGGGTTTGTACAGATTCAGATGCGACGACCGACGCATAACCACCCATGCTCGAACCGAGCAGGATTACAGGTTCCGGTTCCTGTTTTAACACCGAAACCAGACGATCGACACGAACATCGGCATCCTTAGTATCGGTATAGTCGATACTCTCAACGTCCAGGTTATGACGTTCGGCGACCAGCGCCAGGCGATTAATCTTATAACCCCGGGGACCGCTCTCCATGCCGTGGGAGAAAACAAGCTTCATGCTTTTAGCCAGGGCTCAAATTTCACGATACACATTCAGCAAATCGTACAGAGAATGTGCGTGGTCCGCGGCCTCACTACCCAGCGTAGTCAGGTAACCACCATCGCTTTGCGTGATAAAACCACCATCAAACAAACGCTGTGCCGCGGCGATTACTTCGGGATCGGCATCTTTGTGAATCTTGATCCCGTCCAGATTGCTGGCAGATTTATAAATCATCAAAACATGTAGCTCGGCAAGGTTTTCGGGTGTGTAGGTCATTTTGTTTTCCCGGATTTTTATAATCATTGGTTATCACCGGATAGTCTACAGGGTGAATATAAAAAAGTCGTTGATTTGCTCCGTTCAGATTGTTTGCTTTTTGGGATAAATCTGAATCACCCTTGACGTGGCCGCATAGAGGTAATTTAGGTTTACCCCCAAAAGCAAAGAACCAAATAAGTAAATATTTCTTTACGACCGAAATCTTGACTCGATAATAACTTGAATCAAACCGAATGAGACTTATACTCTTTAATCCAGCTACTGATTCAGGGTTCGTGTTTTGGCAGAATTACAGTTACTTGTTGACGATGTGGTGTTAAAGAGCTTTCCACTCAATAAAAAAAGTATTTATATCGGGCGATCACCAGAAAACGATATTGTGATCGATGAAGAAGCCGCCAGCACCGTACATGCTCGCTTAGACATGAGTCCCAGCAAACTGCTCGAAGGATACACCGAGTATGTGCTGGAGGATCTGGGCAGCACCAACGGCACTTTTGTGAACAATAAAAAAATAAACCGCCAGGAAGTCCACAATTTGGACTATATACGCATCGCCTTTACTGACTTTAAACTGATCGCGGATAAATCAGCGAAGTTGGCTAAGACAACAGTTATTCTG
>JAAENK010000168.1 GCA_024224415.1 Gammaproteobacteria bacterium
CAGGCATAAACCCCGTTTACTCAGTGATAATGGACCCTGTTATATCTCCGGTGAACTGTCCGACTATCTGATGCATATTTTTGCCAACTGTGAACACTGAATTTTACCTGGCGTGAACACCTATTTTTACAACTGTGAACGGTGATTTTTGTCTAGCGTGAACACTTGCACCCTTCCATCTTGCAGGCTGACTATTTTAACCTAAAGTGTTCACGCGAGGTTCTCTTTTGCCAGTTTTTTTCGCATGGACTCCCCCTTGAGTTGTATTTTATGTGCGTTATGTAATAGCCGGTCCAAAATGGCATCAGCGAGGGTTGGATCACCAATCGCTTCATGCCAGTGAAGAACCGGTAATTGACTGGTAATCAGTGTGGCGCCCCGGCCATGCCGATCTTCCATAATTTCAAGTAAATCATTTCGCTGTTTCTGGGAGAGCACATCAAGCCCCCAGTCGTCGATAATGATGCAATCGGTCTTTGCCAGTTGAGTCAGCAGTTTGCCGAAGCTGCCATCGCCGTGCGCTATGGTCAGTGTTTCAAACAAGCGACTAGCCCTGAAGTAGCGCACGGACATGCCATGTTCGCAGATCGTCTGGCCCAGCGCGCAGGCGATGAAGGTTTTACCGGTGCCCGTGGGGCCTTCGATGAGCAGATTACGATGTTGACGTACCCAGTCCAGTTGCAGTAGCTGGGCCATCGTATCTTTGTGTAATCCTCGACGTGCCTGATAGTCGATGTCGGCAGCTTGGGCGTGTAGTCGCAACCTGGCTTGCCTGAGTAGACGGGTGATTTTTCGATTGTCACGGCAAGTGGCTTCGTTATTGACGAGCAATGACAACCGCTCGATAAAGCCGAGTTCCTCGTAGGTATTGGGCTGATTCAACTGTTGCGAGAATGCATCGGCCATACCGGTGAGTCGCAGGCTATGTAGCTGTTGTAGTGTGTGTGCGTGGTTCATGGTTTTTCTCCGTGATAGTAGGGTTTGTGGGTTTAATGGTAATAACCGGGACCACGGACATTGTCGTGTAGTAACGGCAAGGTGCATGGCTCAGTGGTCTCGTTTTCGAGCGGTAATTTGTCCAGGCTTTTGCTGAGGATGGATGCGATATTTTTATACTGCATACCACCGATGTGTTGAGCTCGTCTGCAGGCTGCTTCGAGGCGTTGCTTGCCGTATTTTTTCGTCAGATTGAGTAATCCCAGACAAGCCCGATAACCGTGCTCTGGATGGCGCCTGCTTTCGAGTTGATGACGGATCACTACCTCGGTATGCGGGCCAATACCCGCCGCCCAATGGAGAAAGTGCTGCGGTGACCACTCCTGGTGTTTACGGTGTGCCTTGGCCATATGCGCAGGATCCGTGGTGTGGCCACCCTGTTGATAAGAACGCGGGTGTAGCGCGACCTGCTTGCCCTGATAAAAGACAGCCAGGGTCGTATCCCCGGCATGTACGAACACCTCTTCTTTAACCAGTTGATAGGGAACCGAGTAGTAATGGTTTTCGTATTCGATGTGGTAGTCGATATGAACCCGCGCCTTTTTGATATGCCGGTACGCATAGGCGCTGTCAGGCAGGGGTTTGAGCGCGGGTCGATCAATTTGTTGATACTGTGATAAGCGGGAGCCCGGCCGCTTTTTGAAAGGTCTGCGGTTGAGTTCATCCAGCAGGGATCGGATGGCCAGATTCAGCGATGAGAGTGTATAAAACACTTGCTTGCGCAGGCGCATCATAATCCAACGCTCTACCAGTTGAACACCGACCTCGGCTTTGGATTTATCTTTCGGTTTGTAAGGGCGAGCCGGTATCACAGCGACGCCATAATGTTGCGCCATTTGGGCGTAACTGGGATTAATCACCGGGTCGTAGCGGCAGGCCCGGCTGACGGCGCTGCGTAAATTATCCGGCACCACGATCTGGGTAACTCCGTTATAGAATTCGAAGGCGCGAACATGCGAGCCTATCCAGTCGGGTAAGGCCTGGGACCAGGTGGCTTCGGCATAGGTATACGAGCTTGCACCGAGGACCGCGACAAATACCTGGGCCTCACGGATCTCACCGGAATCCGGATTAACCACCGGCAAGGTTGGCCCGCAATAATCGACAAACAGTTTCTCACCGGCACGGTGGGTTTGACGCATCGACAGCTGCTGTTTTTGGCGCCACTGCCGAAACAATACGGTAAAGCGGGAATAGCTATAATGATTATCGGGAAAGTCCTCAGCGTATTCTTCCCATAGCAGTTGCCGGGTCATGCCTTTTTGTTTGAGTTCCGAAGCTATCTGTTCGAAGTCTGGCTCCGCCATTGCAGATGAGTTCGAGAAAACAGCACGCGGTGGTTGCAGTAATTTCGTGAGCGCCTGTTCTGATAAGTCCGGGGGTAATGGCCAACCCAGGCCAGCAGCCTCAGCTCGAGACAGGTACTTGGAAATCACACCCACCGATAAGCTCAGGCTCAGGGCAATTTGACGCAACGACAATTGCGCCTCGTATTTCAAACGTAAGATCTCTTTCAGTTTGAACATTTTAATCCTCTTCGTAGTCATGTGGCTCCCGTTGACTAGTAGCAAAAGGAGCGCAGGATAAAGACAAATTCAATACCTGCAAGAGGGGAAGGGGAATGTCAGAAAAGTTCTTTCTGACCTGTGGATAATTATTTTTACCGTAACGAAAAAGTGTTCACGCTTCGATAAAAATCAGTGTTCACAGTAAGTAAAAATAGGTGTTCACGCCAGGTAAAATTCAGTGTTCACAGTTGGCAAAAATATGCACTACGATTAAGCGCTTAAACCGCTCATTTCATATTAGAAACAGGCACTTTAAGGAAGAAGGCTATGCCACAAGCAAACCGTTGCTTTTTACTCGGCTATTTATGGCATATCGCCCACCGATATCACCAGAAAGAGTTCCTGCTGAAATTTGCGAGAGATCGTGAATGTTGGCTCAAATGGTTATTCGAAGCCAAAAAGCGCTAC
>JAAENK010000169.1 GCA_024224415.1 Gammaproteobacteria bacterium
ATCTTATTTTGCGTGCCGGTCCCACGAAAGTAACGGCTGCTGGCGATTTTTGAAACCTGACCCAATAATTTGTCATTCACACCCAACGCCTTGCCCACCGCACGCAAGGTGCCCTTGCTGCGAAAGGTGACTACGTTGGCAACCATCGCGGCGCGTTCGCGACCATAGCGTCGATAAATATACTGAATCACTTCTTCGCGACGCTCGTGTTCAAAGTCGACATCGATATCGGGCGGGTCGCCGCGTTCCATGCTGATAAAACGTTCGAACAATAAATCGAACTGGTTCGGGTTGACCGAGGTAATACCCAGCACAAAACATACCGCCGAATTGGCGGCTGAACCACGGCCCTGACACAGAATGCTCTGCCCCCTGGCCCAACACACGATATCCCAGACTGTTAGAAAATAATCGGCAAATTCTAATTGCTCGATCAGCGCCAGCTCGTGATCGATCTGCTGACGAATTTTTACCGTCGGGTTTTCACCGATACGCTCGCGTGTGCCTTGCTCTACCAACTTGCATAAATAAGCTTGCGCATCGAGTCCGCTGGGGATCATTTCCTTTGGATAGTGATACGACAACTGGTCGAGATCGAAGACACAGGACTGGTTTAATTCGGCGGACATCGCCAACGCTCGTCGGTAATTCGGAATGTCCTGAAATAATCGTCGTAATTCGGACTGTCTGTGCAGGCAACGCTCGCTGTTCGGCATCATATGCGCCTGACTGGCTTCCAGCACCTGATTGGTACGAATCGCCTGCAATAGATCACTCATCGGTTTTTGCCTACGATGATGAAAAAAAATATCCTGCGACAAAACATAAGACAGCGAATATTGCCTGGCAATTTGTAGTGTCGGTTTAATCCAGCGATCTTCGGCTGGGTGCAGATGTCGGCTGATAGCGAGGAAATAGTCGCCTTTGAATAATGACTTTAACTCGGCGTATTGAATCAAATTTTGTGTTGTACGAATCAAACCCCGCATCGGTTGAATCGCCAACAAGCCACGTACATCGCTATTTAACAGGTACTCGAACGGGACATTCGCATTATTCTTGCCATCTCGATGGGCATAGCTTAGCAAGCGATTGAGATTGCCATAACCGACTTGATCACGTGCAACCAGCACCAGGGTATGCTGCAACAACACCGGTAGATAATGGTCCTGGGTGAAATGAATTTCGGCACCGTAATTGAGTTTTAAATCCTGATGCTGGCCCTGTTGTTTTAAATAATCGAGTTCGCGATAGCAACGCGCAAGCCCATAGCCGCCGTCGAAATCATTAATACATAGCGATTGATAACCCAGTGTATTGGCCCGTTCGACCATGTCGCGCGGATGAGAAGCACCCTGTAAAAAACTAAAATTAGTCTTACACAACCATTCATGGAAGCCGTCAAACATAATTCGGCCTAGTGGTATTCACCCTGTTTAAACCAGCCGCCGTTAGAATCACGATAAACCCAACTCGCCCTGCCAAGCTGGTCTTTGTGCAAATAATAATCGCGGTTTACTCCGCGGGTATCCTCCTGTCGCCACCAGTCATCGGCGCAACGCTCCAGCAAGTCGAACTGGCAATTATCGAACATTTTCAGCGATTGCACAGATGGATAACAGAATAGCGGTCGTTGTTTCGAATACGAAGTCCACAAACGATCACCAGGCTGTGCTTCATATTTGGTGCAAATTGATAACTCACTAAACGATTGCTCGGGACAAAAGCTCGGCTCAAAACCATAACAATCGATACTGACCGGCAACTTGTTTTGCAGGCTTAACAATGCCTCGTTTACAACATCGACATTATGATCCGCAAACAAATCCCAGATCATCGGCGGCAACTCGAATGACTCACAAACCTCGATATGCCAGGCGATGAGCGGCATGGTTTCTGGCAAATCCAGGTCTTTGTCACGCTGTTGCAATTCGCGGATTAAAGCATCATAGATAAACCGTGCCTGATAAAGTGCCGTATTGAATTCGGGTGCATCACGATGCAGCGAATAAGGCTGCCGAAAGGTCAGCGCGACTTCGACAAGCTGATGATTAAACAACCTGATACACCAGACCAGGCGGTTAATATGTAACTGGTCATTTTGCACAAAGCTTTCATTTAATCGCTTTAGGTCTTCACGCAGTAACACAGCCACGAACTGCCACTGGTTGAGCGGGTACTCCAGGTCACGTTCGACCATAACCGGCTCGGTCGGCCGCAGGGCAACCCAGGGAAAGCCCTGCAATTCACTGGACCGAGTTTTGCTCCAGGCCCAGATATTCGCCAGCCATATCTCGAACCGACGACTAAAAGCCTGGTAGTCCACCTGATTCATTTCAAAAGGACCGGCAACACCAATACGATTGATAAAACGCTTTAAGCGCACCTGACGGGCACGAAACTGTGAGGCATTGAAACCCCTGGCGTGAATGTCATCAAGATGCCCAGCCAAAACCGACTGGTTTGCAAACCAGCATTGCCAACCCAGGCTTCGATAAATATTTTGATTCAATCGACTCTGTAAAAAACAAATGCCTTGCGCCTGTTGCTGAAGTTGATAAGCCATGTACAACAAGCATTGCCAGGGATGACAGGCAAATACGGCTATAAAATCATCACCAAAATAATATTGTAAAATTGGCTCAAACAATGCAGCGTAATCACACTGGCTTTTATTCTTTTGCGTTATCCAGAAAGCTTCGCAATCTTTCAGTCGATTTAAGACTATGTTATCGGACCAGCGCATCGCCGCTGGTGATAATGTAAAAGCATGATGGCTACCCGAGGTAGAATAAATCGCCACATAAGCCGGAAACTCATCCAGTTGATCGAGTTGAATAACACGGGATTCCTGGATTTTATGCATCGTCATAAAACACCGCAGCTGGAATATTGATTTTGCTGTTTCGATACCCCTTAATCGGTTGGATCGAAAATAGTCCTTTGCGCGCCTGCCAGGTATTCAAGCGCAGGCGCGCATGTGCATTACCCTGCTTCTGACTTAGAAAATAATGGCGAATTAAAAATACAATCTGACCCTGCTTACGTGCCTGTGCGGCAACAAAGGCCAGGTCGCCCCGGTTGAATTTTTTTGGTGCATCGATAATGACGTATTTAAAAGTATCTTCCAGAAACAAGGGCCGTAATTCTTTAACAGGCTCTGCCGAGCAAATGAAAAACAAACGCCGTAAATCAACCCCGTGGCTGATCCAGCTAGAAGCAAAAATACCAAGACCATGATGATGATAAATCCAGACACTGGCTGGAATATCTCGTTTTAAAAACTGTAGCGGGATCAGGCGCCCATTCAAACCCGGGGGAATCCCCCACTCGATCAAGTCACCCACTTTAACCGTTGAAAATAATTCATCCAGCGCCGTTATACCCGAACACAACGCTGGTCTTGCCTGAAAACCGGTATCAAGCTTTCGCGCCGAAATCAGTTGCTGCTTTAAGGCGGGGTCGGCAAATTGTGCAGGGATTGAAGCCATGACAAATTAATCGTTTTTAAGTCTTACGAATCACACCGACTAATTTGCCGATGATCTGTAAACTTTGTGCGGGTACTTCGTGGACTGGAAAGTCCGGGTTAGAGGGTAGCAGCTGGAAGCTATCGCCTACCAGTTTGATACGTTTTAAAGTTATTTCATCTTCAATACGGACCGCCAGAATATCACCCTTATTGGCGTCTTTTTGCAGTTTGATCATGGCGATGTCACCATCGGCAATGGCGTCACCACTCATACTCTCGCCACTGACGCGAATACCCTGGATATCGCCACCGCCGAAGAAATCATGATTGACCGAAAACGATTCGCTATTATCATCAAACAATGGCATTGGCGCACCGGCGGAAATTTTCGGCGCCAACATAAAACTCTGCAGCGCCGGTTCGATGTCCTCGGCCAATAAATAATCTGACACCCGTTGCGCACGCTGCTTGATAAACCCTTTCTTCTCCAACGCCTTTAAATGAAACCTTGCAGTCGTGTGTTTAAAACCAAAATGACTGGCGATATCGCGCAATGACGGAAACGGCAAACCCTGCTTCAACATCTTGCTGGTGTAATCGTAAACCTGTTGCTGGATGGTGGTGAGGTCTTGCATGTACAAAAGTTTAATATATAACACTGTTATATGCAACAGTGTTATATATCATCAATAATGATATTTGTTGAAACCAGGCTATTATTAAGCACTATTACATTTCGTTAATTCTTTCATACTTGATCAACGTCATCAGGTATACCTGCAAATACCTGCAAATACCTGTAGACTGGATCGGCTAAACTATAAATTATCGCGGAGAAGGATTATGGTCCAAACCACTAAAACAAAGAAGAGCGTTAAAAAAAGCAGCCCAGTCAAAAAAATCAGTACTGCCGCCCGGTCTTCGGACAACAAAAAGCCTCTAAAAAATAAAAAAATTAAAAACAAGGTATACGAACAAGAACTGGCGCAACTGCAAATTGAACTGGTGAAGTTGCAGGAATGGATTAAAGAGAAAGGTCTCAAGGTAGTCTGCATCTTCGAGGGTCGTGATGCAGCTGGCAAGGGTGGTGTAATCAAACGTATCACGCAAAGCCTTAATCCGCGTATATGCCGCGTGGTCGCTTTGGGTACACCCACGGAACGTGAAAAAACACAGTGGTATTTCCAACGTTATGTACCGCA
>JAAENK010000170.1 GCA_024224415.1 Gammaproteobacteria bacterium
TCATTTACCGAAAGTGGCTTTCTTGGCTGGCCACCAGAAGGTTTTTCACTGAAATGGTATCAGGTACTGGTTGATACCCCTGTTTGGGTCAATGCAGCGCTTCGTTCATTCACAGTGGCTATCCTGGCCAGCGGTCTGGCTATGTTGATGGGTGTGCCTGCAGCCTTTATGCTGGCACGTAGTTCGTTTTCTGGTAAGGGTGCGGTGTTTGCTTTTCTGGTGTCACCGATCATCATCCCGAATATCTTTATCGCAGTAGGTCTGTTCTTTTTCTATGCAAAAATAGGAATGGTAGGATCGACCATCGGTCTGGTCCTGGGCCATACGGTGCTGGCCATTCCCTATGTAGTCATTACCGTTTTGGCTGTGGTGAAAGGCTATGATGAGAGACTTGATATGGCGGCCTTTACCCTAGGGGCAAATCGCAAGCAGACCCTGACTAGAGTAACACTGCCATTGATCCGCTCAGGCATGATTGCCGCTTTCATGTTTGCCTTTATCATTTCGTTTGATGAGTTGACTATTGCACTTTTTGTGACTGGTGGGGAGTTAACGACATTACCTAAACAGATGTGGGACGATGCGCTGTTGCGAGTAAGTCCTGCGCTGGCAGCGGTTGCAACTCTGTTATTACTGTTCATGTCGAGTTTCATTCTGGTCACAGAAATCATGAAGCGCCGCGCTGCGAAGCGCAGTTAAGCTGATAGCTGGTATAAAATGTCATCTACAAAATTTAAACACAGGCACGGTTACGGATACGAAGGGCAACATCGATGATTTTCAAAGGCGGAATCAATTACTACGGCATTGCAATCGGGGTGCTCGGCGCTGACTCGCGTTTTCCCAAGCCGCCCGGACACATCAAACATGCACCGAGTTTCGACTTCCCGATTCTCTATCGCACCATTCCGGGTGCTACTGTGGAGCGTATTCTACATCGACCGGACGACAGCCTCCGCGAGCAAGTTTGTGAAATAGCGCTTGAGTTGGAGAGCGAGGGCGTACGCGCCATCACCGGCTCCTGCGGTTTCCTCGCACTGTTCCAGCAGGCGCTGAATGCAGCGGTCGATGTGCCGGTGTACTCGTCGAGCCTGATCCAGATTCCAATGGTGCATCACATGCTGCCCGACAATAAGCGTGTCGGCGTGCTTACCGCTGACAAGAGCTGCCTCACCGAGCAACATTTAGAAGCGGTTGGCATTGAAGATATCCCAGTTGTCATTGAGGGTCTCGAGGACAGTGTGGAGTTTCGCGAGGTCATCCTCGAAGCCAGACGCGACGACATGGATGTCAGTGCGGTCGAAGCCGAGGTAGTGGCCGCAGCGCGGCGCCTGCAAGCGGCTAACCCGAACCTCGGGGCGCTGGTACTCGAATGTACTGATCTGCCGCCCTACGCCCATGCAATCCAGCACGCCACTGGCTTGCCGGTATTCGATCTGACCACCCTCACCAACATGGTTTACCAGGCGGTTGTGCGCAAGCCCTATCAGGGGCACATGCAAACCAGAGTCTCTACCAAATGAATGCCAGGCAGGATGATGTCACCGTTGTCGGTGCCGGCATTGTCGCTATAGCCTGCGCGATCAGGTTGACGACACCACCGAAACAGATGTGGGACGATACACTGTTGCGGGTAAGTCCTGCGCTGGTAGCGTTTGCAACTCTATTATTGCTGTTCATGTCGAGTTTCATTCTGGTAACAGAAATCATGAAGTGCAGTTAGGCAAATAGCAGGTATAAAATGTCATATGCAGGTAAGAATAGTGCAGCACTTCAGGCTGTGGTTGTTGGAGCTGGAATTGTTGGAGCTGCCACAGCATTAAATCTTCAACGTAAAGGTTTTGATGTCACTATCATAGAGGCAGAGTCACCGGGTGAAGGCGCCTCCTCTGGTAACGCAGGCATTACTGCAAGCTGTGCCATCGTGCCGGTTCCGGTACCGGGTATTCTAAAAAAATTCCCGTTTATGCTATTGGACTCTATGGGCCCCTTGTCAATCGATTTCCTGCATGTGGCGCGAAACACAAAATGGTTCATCGACTATTTACGTCATGGTCGTGCGTCGGAGGTTAATCGGATCGCGAGCGAACTTATCAAACTGACGGATGGATCGATTGATGAACACCTGCGATTGGCCCGTGATACTGGTGGGGAATCCTGGGTGACCGCGCGCGACTATCTCTATATCTATCCTAAGCGTCGTGATTTTGAAGAAGAGGCTTTCGCCTGGGATATCCGCCGCCGACATGGTATTGAATATGAAGAAGTCAATGCGACGGAATTGCGAGAAATGGAACCCGATCTGGCCCCTGGATTTAGCTTCGCCATCCGATTGCCAAAACATGGATTTTCACTTGACCCAGCTAAATTAGTAAAGGGGTTAGTTGAAACTTTCCAGAAACAGGGTGGGCGGCTTTTACAAGCTAAAGCACAGGGTTTCGAATTTGGTGAAATGGGAGCCCACACACTAGTGACTGATACGGGTTCAATCCCTTTCGACAGATTGGTGATTGCGACTGGCGCCTGGTCGGCAACGCTAACCAGACAACTGGGTGTCAAAGTGCCCCTAATGAGCGAGAGGGGATATCATGTTCAATTTGCTAACCCTGGCATACGCCAGAACCATCCGCTGATGGTTACCTCCGGGAAGTATGTTGCCACGCCAATGACGAACGGGCTACGCCTCGCAGGGATAGTAGAGTTCAAACCGATGAATGCACCAAGCGACCCAAAACTGCCAAGCCGCCTGAAACGCCATGCACGGCTTTTATTTCCGAACGCCAAACTCAACGATTGCGAGACCTGGATGGGGCATCGCCCTTCGTTACCGGACAGTTTGCCGGTTATCGGCGTGGTACCTGATCACCCCAATGTGATATTGGCCTTCGGGCATCAACATATCGGGTTGAGCACCGGACCGCGCACTGGACGTTTTGTCGCGAAACTCGCCGCAGGGGAGGCAATCAATCAAGATCTCAGTGCATTCCGGGTTAACCGGTTTTAATGTAGTGAAGAAGGGTCACTCCAGATTTTCAGTTCCCACGACTTTTTAGTTCACCGGGGGCAGGGTGCTGCACTTGAAGCGGCCTCGGATTCGCTTCGGGTTCGGTTCGGGAATTTCGGAAATGGGAAACCGTTGGAATTCTTGGAATAATCATCGAAAACAGGGATGAAAAAGTCATTGCTCCGGGTGAATCGGTTTCGGATATATCGGTCGAGATGCCGGCGAGGAAATCCTAAATTTAAAATCCGATACGTTTCTTGAACTTATGGGGTTGGAGTCAAAGGCGTCCCAGATATTTTCAGTCCCCTGCTCTACCGACTGAGCTACCTGGGCTTTGTGCGGGAAGCGCGTATTAAATAGTTGTGAGGGCTTTCAGTCAAGCCCTAAGCGCGTATTTCGGTGCTCGGGACCCATATTGGTTCGATTGATGGCGCCGAACTTCATCGGGTGCGACGCAATGTTTGTTGATGGTGACGCGTTGTTGAATTGCATCCAACTTTGAGCCAAATAGGGGCTTTATTTGCATTATGCTTTGACCCACTTAATTTAAATAGAGCGCTGGTGTAGTTGCGGCTTAAACGAAATATGGTGGGTTGATTTTCAGTGCAATTACTGGTTCAAATTTGGAGGCAATTTAACA
>JAAENK010000171.1 GCA_024224415.1 Gammaproteobacteria bacterium
CTTAAATATTTATATGTATTATCGAGATAATCTTTGATGCGGTTATGGTTTTCAATATTAGAGCTGACACGTAAATATCCATGCTTGTTCTTTTTGAAAAAGAACGCAATAGCATTTGCTGGCATATCATTAAATTTGGAGATATATGTCCAGCATACCCTATCACCCAATTTTGATTGCTCATTCGCACATACCAAAAACAAGTTCTCGAATTCGCTTTGCAATGATTGCTCTGTCCAGTTTTTGTGAGCATTAAAGTTAATGCTAACTGCCGTATCAAAGATTGGCGTATTTGCCACAAACTTTAAAAACCAATCAGGCTTAGATTTTGACACTTCATTCCAACCAAAATAGCCGACTCCGACCAGCAATACCAAGAGAAATATATTTTTCAAACCAACTCCTATTCTTTGTTATTTATCGGAATTTAGTATCTCAGTCACTACTTAATGCGATTAAGCAACTCTGATGGGGGCTGTGTGCATAACGCCTGCTTAAAATGTGAGGCGCGTTTACGCGCCGAGTCATTTTGAAGCACTGGTTATGTTTCGTTTTATTGTTCAAGGATTTTAACCCTATAACTCTCGATTGAATTCCCTGAGCATTCATTGGGGTGAACCTGTAATAGGTTTCGCCATTTTTCAAATTGCATATCATCAATTGAAACCTCAGGTTTCGGTAAGAAACCAACGAAGCAATCGTGAACAGCAAATTCCTTTGCGCTTGATTCTGCGTACTCCGCACCGCCTGAACTCCTACAGTACATTATCGCTCCTTCCTATTTTAATGCCTTTATGTGCTCTATAACACGGGGAATAGGTATCCGCTTATTCCCATGACTTCTCACCAAGGTTTCGTCCACATCGACATAGACGTACAACGGCTTAGTCATCGTTGATACTCAAGAAACATAACAGCAGTATTAAAATTTTTAGTACGGCTTTTCAATAGGCAAAGGAACTGCTAGATTGATGCAATTAACAAGAGCGAAAGGTATCGCTGTTATGTCAACTATATCTTCCCCTTTTCTTACATCCATATCCCGCTATATGCAGGTTCGCCGGTATAGTAAACGTACCATAAGCTCTTACCTGTACTGGATCAAGAGCTATATTATTTTTCACCAGAAACGCCACCCTGCCGATCTACACGATGCTGAAGTAGAGCTATATCTTACTTATCTGGCGGCTGACCGTGCAGTGGCAATCGCTACGCAAAAAATAGCACTAAATGGGGTAGCTTTTTTGTACAACAAGTTTTTGGAAAAGCCACTTGGTGATATCAGTCAGTTTCGCAGGACTCGCAAACAACCGAAATTACCCACTGTATTAGCTCGTAGCGAAATTCTAGAATTATTCAGTCACCTCAATGGTACACATTTATTGATCGCTTCTTTGCTATACGGCTCTGGCCTCAGGAGGATTGAAGCTGCCAGATTGCGAGTTAAGGATTTAGACTTTGATCATTATGCGGTTCAGGTATGGAATGGTAAGGGACTTAAGCACCGACTAGTTACGCTCCCTCCTAAATTGGAATCGAAACTCAAGGCACAAATTGGTCGGGTGAAGTGCCATTTGGAAGATGATTTATTGCATGATCAGTTCGTGGGTGTGTGGATGCCGGATGCGTTAGCAAAAAAATATCAAAAAGCTAATCGCTCTTTAGGTTGGCAATATTTGTTTCCTTCAAACAGGCTCAGTATTGAGCCTGGCACACAAAACTTGCGACGCCATCATATTGATGAATCAAATATCAACAAATCGATAAGGGTGGCGGCAAGTATGATAAAAACCGAGAAAGATCTTACTGCTCACGCGTTACGCCATTCCTTCGCCACCCATTTACTGGAGTCTGGAGCGGACTGGTTTTTTGCTCCTGCAAAACCGGCATACACTACATCCCTGTAGATAATATAGGAACCGTACAGGAACAGCTCGGCCATCACGATGTTAAAACAACGGAAATATATATACATGTACTTAATCGTGGTTCACGGGGCGTACACAGTCCTTTTAGTGATTTATAAGCTTACATAACTGTTTTATGAGGCTAAGATAAAGCCTTCATTGCACACCTGGTATGTGCAACATCGCGAGACTTTCATCAGAGCAAACAAGGGATCTCGGCTTAAGTAAAACAAAATTCTGAGGCAAAATTTACTTTTGGTTATTTAATCCATACCCAAATCCTGATAACTTCAGGTTCTACAAAACTGCGTAGAAGCTTTAAGCTCTTCAAACAATTTATAACCAGTCTCCTGCATTCCCAAAGAGTGATAAGTCTTTTGCGCATTACTATTATCATGCTCTACATAAAGTCGAAAACCACAAACACCGGTTTCAGCTTCTGCCATATCCTTAACATGTTGGTACAACTGTCGATACAAACCCTGGCGTCGATATTCGGGTTTTACGTAGACGCTTTGTATCCACCAGAACAATCCATTTCGCCAGTCACTCCATTCGGTGGTAACCATAAGTGAAGCTCCGATTTCCGCCTGCCTTTCGGCAACCAGGTAAAAACCCATCTGCGGATTTTTAATCATGGTTTTGACGCCTGCGGCTATGACTTCGGGAATTAATTCGATAGCTTCGGTCTCTAACGCCATGTTCTGGTTAAACTCGGATAGTGCTTTAGCGTCTGCGGGTATTGCTTTACGAATTATCATTCATACTCTCTCTATTTTTTGTTTTTACGTGCTGCTTTTTTCGCAGCCTTCTGTTCGCAGATAGCTTCAACCTGCGCCATTTCTTCGACTATCATTTCTGGGGTTTCGAAGCAAACCGGTCCCAGATCGCCACTGCGCAACTCGGAAATTAGTATGCGTGACACTTTCTCAAAATCGACTCGGCCACCAGAGATAATGCAACCACGTAGTCGAGCGATTGCTTCCAGCAATTCGGTCTCATTCAACGGTAAGATATCCAGTTGGTAGCGCTGCTGGATCGCCTGCGGATAATGCTTGATAAAAAATTCTGCTATAAAATATGCCACCTCCTGCAAGTCCAGTGCGGTATCACGAATCGCACCAGTAGCAGCCAGGCGATAACCGCTGGCTTCGTTCTCGATGTTTGGCCATAGCACGCCTGGCGTGTCGATCAGGGTCAGGTCGGGTGATATTTCGATGCGTTGCTGTAGCCGGGTGAGGGCGGCTTCGTTACCGGTTTTGGCTATCATACGGCCAGCCAGTCGATTAATCAGCGTCGACTTACCGACGTTGGGTATGCCAGCGATCATGGCGTAAATCATGGAACCCCTATTTAACCGTTTCGGGATTAATTGACGGCAGAGTTCGTTTAATCCCGCAATACTATTGTTCTGCAAATTGGTAGTCAGGGTTTTTAGCGCTTTGTTTTCCTCCAGTTTTGCTTGCCAGATGGCAAGTCGTGGCTCATCGGAGAGGTCACTCTTGTTTAAAATATTGATGCTGGGTTTGTCGCCGCGCAGTTTTGCCAGCATCGGATTTTGGCTGGAAAACGGCAAACGCGCATCGAGCACCTCGATCACTAGATCGACCTGCGGTAGAATTTTTTTGAATTCCTTACTAGCCTTGTGCATATGGCCGGGGTACCACTGAATCATGTGCTGCCTGCTATTTCAAAGTATTTCTATTCTCGCCGATCTGATGGTATTTTGTAATGAATTATTCACCGCTTCTATTTAGAATATACTCAGGCGAATTAGCATGGTAGCAACGTGAACGATACATCAAAGATTATTTCCCAACTCGAATCGGAATTTGTCGAGCTTTTTAAAATACTCAAATTTGAAGGCGTGACCGAAAGTGGCGGGGCAGCCAAGCAGGCTATTGCCGATGGTATGGTCAGCGTAAACGGTGAAATTGAAACACGCAAACGCAAGAAAATCAGCGCTGGCGATCATATCGAGGTATCCGGACAAACAATAGAAGTGGTCGGTAAAACAGGCGAGCTTGACCTTTAGCTCTTTGCTATCCCATTTGCTTTAAGTCCAGAATTTTGTTGTGGCGGTCAATCCTGACCCGATAACGACCATGAATGCCCTGGCCGGTCACAAAAGACCTGAAATTCAGCGCTGGTAATTGTAGTTTAAGCCCGTCATCGGTGTACACCAGCAAGTATTTTGCGTCGCCTCGATAGACACGTTGTATCCTTTCGGCTGAGATCGACAGAGCAAATTCGAATACTCGCGTTGTCACTGTTTTAGTCCTCCTGTTATTTGGCTTTCTGTTACTATCATGCCTATCAAACTATCATAAATGACGTGGCTTATAATTGAAAACCATTGGCCTGATTGGCGGTATGGGCTGGGAAAGTACTCAGTTTTACTATAGACAGATTAACGAAGGCATTAGATCGCGTCTTGGCGGTTTACACTCGGCGCAAATCCTCTTGTATAGCGTCGATTTCGATCCCATCGAAAAACTACAGAATGCGGGCGACTGGGATGCGGCTGCAGAAATATTATCCAGTGCCGCGCAATCCCTCGAAGCTGGTGGCGCCGATTTTTTCTTGATCTGCACCAATACCCTGCACCGTGTCGCCGAGCCGATTAAAGCCAGTGTGAAGATTCCTTTGCTACATATCGCCGATGCTACAGCAAAGGTATTACTAACCGATGGCATAGAAAAGATTGGGTTATTGGGATCCGCGTTTACCATGGAGCAGGCTTTTTATCGAGACCGGGTCAGCGATTTCAGCATCGAAGTGATCGTGCCTGAGGGGCCGCAACGTCGGCAAGTTCACGATATCATTTATCAAGAACTTTGCCTGGGTCAGGTATTAGCGTCCTCGAAACAAGTTTATCTGAATATTATCAAGGATTTACAGCAGGCGGGCTGTGAAGCGATTATTCTCGGTTGTACCGAGATTTGCATGCTGGTAGATCAGCAGGACACTGATATTAAGCTATACGATACCACCGCCATTCATGCTCAGCAGGCGGTGGACCGGGCGTTAAGTGATTAGGCGTTGACCGGCTGACTTCGTTTACTTTTTAACCACTTGATGATCGGCTCCCACTGATCGCGGTCACGCTTCACCATATAGGGCGCCAGCTCGAATATGCCAATACCACGCTCGGAGGCCTTATTATAATTTTGGGTTTCACGCAATACACTGATAAACGGCGCTTTACGTACCTTTTTCAGATAAACGTCGAGCTGATGGAATACATTAGTGTTTTCGCGACAGCGATTGGCTATCAGGGCTACGCGACACTCTTTACGTGCTACGCGGCCATTATCTAATACCTTTTGTATAAACGGTGTCGCCGCACGCATATCTATCGGAGATGGCAGGATAGGAATAATAATACTCTGGGCGCGTCGCAACAGTGCGGTGAGTTCTTTGCCGTATACTGCAGCTGGGGTATCGTAAATAACATAATCGGCGCTACGCGGCTGGCGGAAACTACTGATAGATGCATCTATCCCGGTAATCGATTTGCGACCACTGCTTCTCGCTGCTAGCCATTCCAGACTGGATGACTGCGGATCAAAGTCAACAAGAAATACCTTCTTGCCCTGAGAGGCGTAATAGCTCGCCAGATTGGTAGAAATTGTACTTTTGCCCGAACCACCTTTAGAATTTAGCACCATTATTGAACGCATTGACTCACCCCGTAGTTTATTTCCTGCACAAATTATCCTTGAATTTTGCGGCCGGTGCAAAACCGAATGTTATTTTAGCTCTGCCCTATGCCCAGTTGCTCCCAGATTGCGTCAATTTTGTCCTTCACTGCCGAGTCCATGACTATCGGTGCTCCCCATTCTCGTGTGGTTTCGCCCGGCATTTTGTTGGTGGCATCAAGCCCCATTTTTGAACCCAGGCCCGATACCGGTGAGGCAAAATCCAGATAATCGATCGGTGTATTTTCAATCAGTGTAGTGTCGCGTGCCGGATCCACGCGCGTGGCAATCGCCCAGATAACGTCTTCCCAGCTCCGTGGATCGATATCATCATCGACTACGATAACAAACTTGGTATACATAAATTGCCGTAAAAAGGACCAGACACCCATCATCACACGCTTAGCATGGCCCGGATACTGCTTTTTCATGCTCACCACGGCGACACGGTAAGAGCAACCCTCGGCAGGTAGATAAAAATCGATTATTTCGGGGAATTGCTTTTGCAATATCGGTATAAAAACTTCGTTAAGCGCCAGCCCAAGCACCGACGGTTCATCCGGAGGACGGCCGGTGTAGGTGCTGTGATAAATTGGATCTTCGCGCATGGTGATGGCTTCGATAGTCAGTACCGGA
>JAAENK010000172.1 GCA_024224415.1 Gammaproteobacteria bacterium
CGTTAAAGTGAAAACTCGAGGGTGGCTCAGTAAAATTAATAACCAGGATTTCCAGCTGACTGATCTCGATATAGCACTCGCAACCACTTTAAAGCCCGAGCAGGAAAAGGGCATTCACCTGTATGGTAAAGCGTCCAAATTACCACTCGACGAATGGGTTGTGTTTCACCAAAGTGAAACTGTTCGACAGGAAAGTGACCCTGGTAGTATGCTGGCGCTTTTACAGTCGGTCGATCTGAATATTGCCGAGTTGAGTTTATTTGATCGCCATCTTGGTAATACCGCATTTCAAATGCGCCAATCACAGCAAGGCTATAGCGGTACTATCGATTCGTCGGCGGCTAAAGGCAGTTTTTATTTTCCACGGCACAGCTCGGTACAAAATCCGGTAACAATTGATCTCGAATATGCCCGGCTTTCGAAAAGCCCGGTAAATAATCAGGGTACCGGTTTACTGCCGGCAGACATGGTAAATTTGAGATTACGCAGTAAGGAGTTTGTCTATGATGGTCGATCAGTCACTGACCTGGAGCTCGACACCAGTGTTGACGATGGTGTGATGCTGGTTGATTCACTGGTATTCAGGCGTGATGAGGTCGATTTCAATTTCAATGGTCATTGGTTATTCAAACCTGCTACAAAACAACATTTCACCCAGTTGTCTGGATCGATTAAAGGAGAGAAGTTTGGTCAGGCAATAGCCAAATTAGATTTTGGCGACACCATACACAATGGAAAGGTAGACTTCAAAGGTGAAATAAGTTGGCCCGATGAGCTACTCAACCCTCAGTGGGATATTCTCAGTGGCAAGGGTCGATTTAAACTTGAAGATGGAATTCTGAAAGACGTTGAACCCGGTACTGGTCGGTTCGTCGGCCTGCTTAGTTTGAATGCTTTACCCCGGCGTCTGGGACTGGATTTTTCTGACGTACTTTTCGAAGGTATGGAGTTTGATGTCATTAAAGGTAGTCTGGTGCTCGACGGTCAGAACCTGCATACCAACAATATTAAGCTAGATGGTCCAGCGGCAGAAGTTAAGGTTAAAGGTAAGACCGGGTTACGCGAACGGGATTATGACCAGAAAATTTATGTGGTACCTAATATCCGCTATACCTTACCGACAATGGGTTTAATTTTCGGTGGTAGTACCGGCGGTTTGGGTTGGCTGTTGCTACAAAATCTGTTTAAATCGTCAATAGAAGCATCGGTTGAAATCGAATACAGTCTGACTGGGAGTTGGGATGATCCTGTTATGAAGGTACTCAATAAGCCGCCACAGGCAGATAAGAAAAATTCTGAGGTACCTGGTAAAATTGAAAAATAAATTCTTCTCCCTGACTTTAATCATCTACCTGGCACTACCTGTTCATGCCAACAGTCTACGCATTTTCACCCTTAGTGCAGATGAATGGGCACGACCGCGTGCGGGTGCGGTAATTGCTGACTTCACATCACTGCGTTCTGCCGTGGCATACTGGGAAACCGGCACAAACCATAACATATTGATTCGCTACCCTGGCGAAGACAGTGGTGAAATCTGGGCGACAGAATTGCGCGACTGGTTGGTGTCGCTGGGTATTCCGACCGACTATATTGAGCTGGTATCTGGCAGCCAGGATGCCGAAGAGATTCGTCTCATTGTCGGCAAACGTAAAGATTTTCAACAGTAACCTAAGCAACATCTACCAGGAACCTTCATGTCTGCAACACTTGACACCGTAGCCTCCCAATTACTACAACCTACCGGTTTGAATATCGATCAGCTCAATGGCTTTCTGAATAGTTTGCACAGCCAGCAAATCGATGCCGGTGATTTGTATTTCCAGACTAGTCAACAGGAATCCTGGGTGATGGATGATGGCATTATCCGCGAAGGTGCGTTTAGTATCGAAAAAGGCGTGGGTATTCGGGCCATGTCGGGAGAGAAAACCGGATTTGCCTATTGTGATGATTTGCAGATGAATGCGATTACCCAGGCAGTTGGCAATGCACGTGCAATCGCCAGGCAAGGTCAGCAGGCGAGCACGCAGATAGTATTGAACGCCACCAGCAGTAATGCGCTCTACACACATAAAAACCCTGTCGATGGTCGTAGCGCCGATGACAAGGTCGAATTATTGAAGAAGCTCGATAGTTATACCCGTGGATTAGACGACCGTATCGAACAAGTGATAATTTCCCTCGCCGGTGGTATCGATCATATCCTCGTGGCGGCAACCGACAATACCCTGGCCAGTGATATCCGTCCGTTGGTGCGTATAAATGTC
Organism: Gammaproteobacteria bacterium; assembly: GCA_024224415.1. GTDB lineage: Bacteria > Pseudomonadota > Gammaproteobacteria. The sequence continues at coordinate 2,268 of JAAENK010000172.1, forward strand.
ACTGTATTAATGCACCAAAGTGGTCGACGCGAGCAGGGTTCCGCAGGTGGTGGAGGCCGGCACTCCTACGATGTCTTTTTTGATACCGACAAAGCCTTTGATCTTGCACGAGATGCGGTACGACAGGCAGCTACCAACCTCGAATCGGTGGCCACACCTGCTGGGACGATGCCTGTAGTGCTGGGTCCAGGCTGGCCTGGTGTCCTGCTGCACGAAGCAGTCGGCCACGGTCTCGAAGGTGATTTTAACCGTAAAGGCACTTCGGCTTTTAGTAATCACATCGGTGAACAGGTGGCTTCGCCGCTTTGTACCGTGGTGGATGATGGTACTATCGAAAATCGCCGCGGATCACTGAGCGTCGACGACGAGGGTGTGCCCGCGCAAAACACCGTACTTATCGAAAATGGTATTCTCAAAGGCTATATGCAGGACAAAATGAATGCTCGGCTAATGGGTACGCAATCGACTTCAAACGGCAGACGGGAATCCTTCGCGCATCTACCTATGCCGCGCATGACCAATACCTATATGCTTGCGGGTGAAAGCGACCCCGGTGAAATTATTAGTTCGGTGGAAAAAGGTTTGTACGCGGTTAATTTTGGTGGCGGTCAGGTCGATATTACTTCGGGGCGATTCGTATTTTCGCTATCCGAAGCTTACTTGATCGAAAATGGCCGTGTCGGTGCACCTGTCAAGGGCGCTACGCTGATCGGTTCTGGGCCCGAAGTGATGGGCAAAATATCGATGGTCGGCAATGACCTGGC
>JAAENK010000173.1 GCA_024224415.1 Gammaproteobacteria bacterium
ATCTTATAGAATTTAGAAAATACAAACAATATGTAGAGCCGTATAAAGATAGGGCGAACGTGGTCCTATCTCTCAAAAAACAGTGGGAATACGTTCTATTAGAATGAATGTTAGTAGTTAGGCATAACAACACCCGTCGGGGAGTATTGAAATCTCCGCTCCACTTTTACTGGCCGGTGCTAATTAACAAAGGAATCTGAAATGAAAGAAGAGGCTCTCAATATCGTAATTGGCACTATATATTCGATGGAAAAAGTAGAAAATTCAGAGAAACTTTTTCTATTAAAAATTAATGCTGGAGGTAAGCATTATCAAATAGCAACAAGCCTGGCATCATTCTATAAAGAGCAGGACCTAATTGGGCAGCAAGTTCCTGTTAAAGTGGATGTTGAACCAAAAGAAATTAGAGGGGTATTAAGCAATGCCAGATTTATTGCGATAATGGGGGGCAATAAAGAACCTGTATTACTTATACCTCAAAGCAGAGTCGCCGATGGTGCTATTGTTATGTGAGCTTGTTAACTTAAGAGTCTGGGCGCGATGAATCGTGCCCTCTACTATCTTCATCCCAAAAGGCTAACAATAATCCAGGAATAGGATTGCCGGTTCTATTTTCTCCCAACCACCATTAAGTCATCTGCAAATATGACTGTGCCCTGATAGTTTTCTCGGCTAATCTTGCGATTAAGCTGGATTCACTGAGATTCAAATGTGTTTTGACTCGTTTGGAATCGATTAGCTTTTTCCTGTTATTGGGTTGATTGTTTTTAGAAACCCTGCTTTTTACTTTTTTATTAGTCATAACCATGTCGCCAGAATCAATAATTAGGAAGCCTACATTTTTGGCCAGCGTCGCCACGGTTTTGGAGTAAGTGAGATCTCCGGTCACCACGATGGACTGGTTTGCATAATCAAAACGATAGGCAATTGCATAAATGCTGTGAGGTACCCTCATGGAGGTGACTTCTATTTCGCCGACGCTAAAGGACTCATCTCCACGTAAATCTTTGACGTCAAAACTGTTTTGCCTGCGTTCCGTTTCCCATGTCGATTAACTATTGATGAGAGCCATTGGAAATTAATACACTGGCGCTAGCACGCATGAAATTAAAAGCTGGCGATCCGGAACCAACTATGGTTGCAGTTAATCTATTATCGGCTGTGGCAAAAGGGAAAAAGCAGTAAATCGATAGTAACAGTACAAAAAATTTTATTATTCTAATCTGCTAATGCCTCGCTAAATGAAAGAAGTGGCCTGGTTTCTGCTCGATTTGAAACAATGAGCCTGCTTATAACTTATTGAAACCAAATGAAGAATTAAGCCTTGTCGCTTTGTAATATAGGCTTTGCGCAAATACTAAAGATGGTTAAGTAATACAGGAAGACGGCCATAGCCAACCCTACTAGACAAGCAAAACCGCATCATCCATAATTGAATGCTAATATTAATGAATGGTAATGCAGCAACTATGAGTTCTGAACTGGTACAACCGATTGACGCCCATCAACTACTCGTGCGTCAGGAAGATATCGAGCGGGCGGCGCGTTCTATGAAAGCTATGTCTCATCCATTACGGCTAAAAATTCTATGCACTCTAGGTGGTCTGGAAGTTAGTGTGCAGGGAATTGTTGATAATGTCGGCACTTCGCAAAGTAACATTTCACAACATCTCGCCATTTTGCGAGATAAAGGTATACTAGCGTCCCGCAAAGACGCCAACCGGGTTTATTACAGGGTTAGCGATGCACGTACACTACGCCTGATTGGCATGATGCAGGAAATTTTCTGTTCACACTAAACTATGTTGACACAATTAACTGAATTTGCAGCAAACCACGCTTTGCTGGCTATCGCTTTTTTTGCTCTACTCGGGTTCACTTTTTTCAATGAAATGAAAATAGCGACACAAAAATTTGCACGCCTGACACCGGCGAGTGCTGTTCAGTTGATGAATAATGAAGAAGATAACCTGTTGCTGTTAGACGTGCGCGAACCGGCCGAGACCGCTGGTGGTAAAATTGCCAAAGCAACACAGATACCGGTAGGCAGCGTTAGCCAGCGGATTGGCGAAATCGAGAAACACAAGGCAAAGCATGTCATAGTTTATTGTAAAAACGGTACGCGTTCCGGCATCGCCTGCAAGGATTTGAGTAAAGCCGGTTTCGAACATGTCTACAATCTCAGTGGTGGCGTTACCGCCTGGCAAGAGGCGCATTTACCACTCAGTAAAAAGTAACTGGGTTTAGCTCAGCCTGGCGCGTATATTTATTGACAGCGTGCTGATATAGTTGCCGTTTTTTATTCGGCAAGCATCCAAAATGAGCGACGAGCACCCCCCCCAAAATAATTTTTCTATTCAGAAGATCTACGTCAAGGACGTCTCATTTGAATCTCCTGCAACCCCGAAGGTGTTTCAATTCCAGAAGTGGGAACCAAAGATAGACCTTAATCTCAACAATCAACACAGCAGCCTCGACAATGATAGTTACGAAGTAATACTGTCGATTACCGCTACGGTGAACCAGGAAGACAAAACGGCATTCCTCGTCGAAGTCAAGCAGGCAGGTATATTTGTTATCCAGGGTTTTAATGAGCAGGACAGAAACTATCTATTAGGCAGTCAATGCATGAATATTCTGATGCCATATGCGCGTGAAGTAATTTCCGATATGACTACACGAGGTGGTTTCCCGCCATTGATTTTGTCTCCGGTAAACTTCGATGCGTTGTATCAACAGCATCTGGACAGGCAAAAAAACCAGGCTGCGGGTGAACAAGGCAGTGAACCAGCAAGCGAAGAAGTCGTCAAACACTAGTCTAGATGATATGAGTGATCAGCCGACAGTAGCGTTATTTGGTGCTGGTTCCTGGGGCACAGCCCTGGCTATGCAACTGGCGAGAAATGGTGCTCGTGTCAACCTATGGGGGCATGATCCCGAGCATATCGCACGGTTGATAAAAGATGGCGAAAACAAGGCCTTTCTGCCCGGTATTGTACTGCACGAAAACATCTACCCGGTTACCTCACTGGTGGATTGCCAGCATCAGGCGGATACCGTGTTGATTGCCATTCCGAGTAAGGCGTTTCGAGATTTTTTAATCCAACTCCACCATGTTATTAAACCTGGTTTGAGCATTTTCTGGGCCAGCAAGGGCTTCGAAATAGAAAGCGGCAAGCTGCTTCATCAGCTTGTGATCGAAGAATTGCCCGGGCATCATTATGGCGTGATTTCAGGGCCAACTTTTGCAACCGAAGTCGCACGAGGGCTGCCCGCGGCCATTACCTGCGCCGGTGATAACCCTTGCTCTACAGCATTCTTTGCCGACCTGTTACACGGTAGTCGATTTCGCTGTTATACCTCGGACGATGTGATCGGGGTTGAACTTGGTGGCGCACTGAAGAACATTCTCGCCATTGCGGTGGGCGCCGCCGATGGTCTGGGCTTTGGCGCCAATACCCGTGCTGCCTTGATGACGCGTGGCCTGTCCGAAGTTATGCGTCTGGGTGAGCGGCTCGGTGCCAAACAGGAGACCCTGATGGGCCTGGCGGGACTGGGCGATTTGATTTTGACCTGTACCGATGATCAGAGTCGAAACCGGCGTTTCGGTCTGGCAATCGGTGAAGGTAAAACTGTCGTTGAGGCTGAAATCGACGTTGGCCAAACCGTTGAAGGGTTGCGCGCAGCGCGTGCTATTTATCTCCTGTCGCAGGAACTGGGGCTCGAATTACCCATTATGGAGCAGGTGTACCGGGTACTTTATGAAAATGTTAGACCTGTCGATGCGGTACAATCGCTGGAAAACCGTCCGCAGCGCCCAGAAAATAGTGATTAATCCAGACTAAAATCTAACTGCCGCCATGCTTCATAAACCACGATAGCAACAGTATTCGATAAGTTGAGGCTTCTCGAATTGGCCACCATGGGTATTCGAAGACAGTTGTCACTACCTAGTGATTTCAAAATATTGGCGGGCAACCCGCGAGTTTCAGGCCCAAACAACAAAGCATCTTCTGGTTCGAATCGCGCGGTTGTATAGCACGGCCTGGCTTTAGTGCTAAAAGCATATAAATTATTGAATTTACAGGCATATTTAAAATTATTAAAATCTCTGTAACGTTTTACCTGAGCCCATTCCTGATAGTCCAGCCCAGCCCTGCGCAGGCGCTTGTCCTCGAGTTCAAAACCCAGTGGCTCGATCAAATGCAATTGACAGGCGGTGTTGGCGGCCAAGCGTATGATATTGCCGGTATTGGGTGGTATCTCGGGCTCAAATAGCACGATATGAAACATATTTGAACCAAACCCCTGCAATTTACTTGAAATATGCCAACTATAGGTTAAAATTTCTATTAATGACAACAACTTATAGCGTTTATCTTAAGCAAACTCTAGAATATACCTGATCAGCATTTATGTGAGCTAAAGAAAAGCCGGGAACTTCCGCATACTGGTCTAAACTTAATGGGAATCATGGAGATAAAACTTGACTCTGTTTACGACGGCAAAAAAAGACACACAAATCGGCGTGGATTTTCTGCCAGCCGGTGTCGCCGTGGTTCAGGTGCAAAATACAAAAAGGGCACAGGGCAAAATACTACGCAGTGACTACCTGCCGGGCCAGGGTCAAGCGGCGCAGATCGAGGCATTGCAGCAATGGGTCGATAACCACAAATTACAGAAATCGCAATGCGTGTGTCTGATTGCAGGCAGCGATTGTGATATCAATCAAATCGAAAAGCCCGAAGTTGAATCTTCGGAACTGCTCCAGGCGATGACCTGGCGAATAAAGGACCTGGTGAGCTATGACGTCGATTCGGCGGTAGTTGATATTTATCCGATGCCGGTTTCCAGTAAAAATAACAGACAGCAACTCAGTGTGGTGTCGGCGCATGAAACCGTGATCGCAGGTTATGTGGATAATATTCAGGCAGCTGGATTGAAACTTATTGCGATCGATATTCATGCCTTGGTGAGTAAGAATCTGTCTACGGTTCGACAGGGGGATGGTAAAACCCAGGCGGTATTATCGCTGTCGGATTCGACAGGTGTGTTGAATATATTTCGCGATACCGATTTGTATGTTTCACGAGATTTCAAAATCGGGCTGGAACAGCTTCAACAGGCCAGCGGTGATGACCAGAGTGTTTATGATTCGCTACTGCTCGAAATCCAGCGTTCGATGGATTATTACGAAAGTTACTACGGTCTTGGCTCAGTCGCCAGCATGGAAATTTTTCCACATGTTCCGGCCACTGAAAAAATGGCGCTTTATCTGCAGAATCTAACCAGTTTCGATATTGACTTTGTATCCACCGAGGATGAAGCCAACAATAGCATTACTCTTGATAGCCATTGTTTCCACGCCTATTGTGCAGCTCTGCGGAGTGAAGGGCAATGATTGAACAACGCATCAATCTCTATCAGGATCGGTTCAAGGAAAAGAAGCTGATTCTGTCCGCGGCTCAACTAGTATCGCTGGTTGCGTTGAGCCTGATTGCTATCGTGATATGGAGTTTTATCCTGCAGACCGATCTGGATGATGTGACAGCATCGAACCTGGTACTCAAGGCGCGTCAGAGCAGCATAGTGGATGAACTCAACGCGGCGAATGCTGAGTTAACCAGGCTGCTAGCCGATAACCGAATGGAGCAGCAGATTACTGGCGTGACGCGGGAGATTTCCGCACGACGCAGAGTATTGAATTTTGTCGATGCTAACCAGTTTGGTTCTGGCCAGGGGTTTTCATCTTATCTGGTGTCGTTGTCGAGACTGCATGTCGACAATGTGTGGCTTGATGAAATTACTCTTGCCGAGAACTATGTACGTATTCACGGCAGTGCGCTTGATGCCGCATTGGTGCCGACCTATTTTGATCGTTTTACCGAAGAGGCTGTATTTCAGGGTAACCGATTCGATATTTTTCAACTTGAACGGCAGCCGACTACCGACTGGAAGGTGGACTTTGAGATCGCCACTACTGAGGTCCTGAATGAATAGCTGGTTTCAAACAAATGCCAGCAAATTTAATGCGTTATCGTTACGCGAACGTACGCTACTGGCTGTGGTGTTGCTGGTTACCATATTATTCGGCTGGTGGCATTTTTATGCTGAACCGACCATGCAACAGATCGCGTTGCAGCAGCGGGAAAATGACCGGATTTCTACCGAGGTAGAGAGTACGCTCGCTGCGATTAGCGGAATTCGTCATCGAATTGCCGCTGGTGTGCACACAGAAAAACAACAGAAACTGGCACAATTGCGACGCAAGCTCGAAGAGGTGGAAGAACGCCTGAGGTTGAAAACTGTCGAGCTTATCGATCCAGAAGATATGTTCCAACTTATGCATCGTTTGATTTATAAAGAGTCGAAACTGACCTTACAAAACCTGAGAAGACGCGAAGTTAAACCCGCATTAACACCGGTAGACGGCGAGCAGGATGATGCCGGAATATATCGCCATGTGCTTGAGGCTAAATTTTCCGGCAAATTTGTCGATATCCTGAAATATATGCAGTCGTTGGAAGCGCTGGACTGGAAATTGATCTGGGATGAAATTGAAATTGTCAGTGAGGAATATCCTCAAATTACCGTGAAATTAGTTATATCTACGCTGAGCACGCGTAAGGAGTGGGTGGGTGTTTAACTTGCACATATTATTATACCTCGGATTGACGTTGATTCTGTTTAGTGAGGTGGTAGCAAGTGAAACCGTAATCGACCCGATGAAACCACCGGCCTATGCAATGAACAAGTTTCGACTTGCCAAGCTTAAAAATAGTAATAAGGCCGAGAATGCAGTGAGTAAGAAAACCACCTCGACTACGAAGCCTTTGCAATTGACGTCAGTACTGATTGCCAAAGATCGAAAGGTCGCCATCATTAATCAGCAAATGATGGTGGTTGGTGAGCGCATCGGAAAAGCAAAGCTGGTTAAGATTTCGAAGAACAGTGTGCAATTACAGAAAAACGGTAAGCGTATCATTTTGAAACTCGAGAATGAACTAACAGTAATCCGAAAGACTGCTGCCCAGAGTAATTTATGAATATGAAGTGCGTAATTTCGATCACTTTGATAGTTTGGCTGGCTGGCTGCGCTTCGACTCAAAATTTCGAAAATGCCAGAAAAACTCAGCAGAGTATTGATACTGCTATGCAGCAAGCCGGAGAAGTCAACATTCTCGAAGTCGAAGCGCCGACGGATGATATTCTCGATGAGTTACTACCCGGAAGTGGCGTCAATGTACCTGGGCTTGCCGACGATATCGCTCAGGAGTCAAGTTTTGACATTTCAGTCACAAATGCACCGGCGCGACTATTTTTCATGAGCCTGGTAAAAGACACTGACATAAATATGGTAGTGCATCCCAGCGTTGAGGGTGAATTATCGCTCGACTTGAAAAATGTAACGGTGGGGGAAGTTATGAGCCTGGCACGTGAAGTCTACGGCTACGAATACAGGAAATCGGCGAATGGTTATATTGTGTTGCCAGCGAGAATTCAATCCAGGATATTTCCAGTCAATTATTTAAATATCGCACGAGCGGGTGAATCGAGTATGACTGTGAGTTCCGGTCAACTCGCCGATAGTGGCTCAAGCTCGAGTTCGGATGACGGTGATAGTTCGTCATCTTCGAGTTCGTCTACCGCACAATCCAGTAGTATTAGCACCACCATACAGGCGGATTTCTGGTCTGATCTGCAGCAAACTATATCCGCCATCGTGGGCGGCGGTGAGGGTCGGTCGGTTGTGGTGGACCGACATGCTGGACTGGTTATAGTGCGCGCCATGCCGGGGGAATTGCGTGATGTCAGCGCTTATCTATATAAAGCGCAAGATAGCCTACAACGACAGGTAATTCTTGAAACTAAGATTATCGAAGTCAAACTCAGCGATAGTTTTCAATCGGGTATCGACTGGGCGGCTTTGTCTTCCAGCCGCGAAGTGCTGCTGGGTAATACAGGTCTAATTGCCGGTAGTTCGCAACTGTTTGATGATGATGCTGTGGCGAATACGGCCGCGGCCCTGTCCAGTAGTAATACTGATTTTGCCAACCTGTTTACTATCGGTGGCGCCACTGACGACTTTGGTGCGCTGATTCGTTTGCTCAGTACTCAGGGCGAAGTGCAGGTCTTGTCCAGTCCACGAGTTTCGACGGTTAATAATCAAAAAGCCGTTATCAAAGTTGGCTCGGATGAGTTTTTTGTTACCGACGTATCGTCCAGTACGTCATCTAGTTCAAGTAGCACGACGACCACCCCGGACATTACACTGACCCCATTTTTCTCTGGAATTGCACTCGACGTCACTCCGCAGATTAGCGAAAATGAAGATGTTATTTTACATATACACCCGAGTGTCAGTGAAATAACCGATCAAACAAAAAACATAACAGTAGGTGGACAGACGCAGTCGCTGCCTTTGGCTTTTAGTACCGTGCGTGAGTCCGACTCTGTGGTCAGAGCGCGTAATGGTCAGGTTGTGGTGATTGGCGGCTTAATGCAAAACAGCACGGGCAAGGACGATGCGGGTTTGCCGGGCGCGCAGGATGTGCCGATTCTGGGTAATCTATTTAAACAGGAGCGACAGGTTAATACCCGTAGCGAGCTGGTGATTTTATTACGCCCCATCGTCGTCAATTCGAACAAAACCTGGTCGAATTACATAAAGGACAGCGCGCAACGGATTGAAAACCTAAGATACGATACACCGGAAGGTGAGTGATGTATGAAGCCTATTACGGTCTCGCTGAAAAACCATTTAGTCTGACGCCAGACACTGATTTTTTTTATCAGAGCGGTACTCACCGAGAAGCGCTAAATGTCCTCCTGGTGGCGATAAAATCCGGTGACGGTTTTATCAAGGTAACCGGTGAAGTGGGTACCGGGAAGACATTGCTTTGCCGCAAACTGCTGGACGCGCTTAACGATAATTTTAATACAGTTTATATCCCCAACCCGTACATGAACTGTAATGCCTTACTCGATGCAGTCATCGCTGAAATGGGCATCGCGGATAAACTTGAAAAAGATAACTACCTCGCCTGTATCAATGATTACTTAATTGATTCGGCCAAACAGTCAAAAACCACCGTCATTATCCTCGATGAAGCACAGTCCTTGCCGGAAGAAAGCCTGGAAGCGATCCGCCTGCTCAGCAATCTAGAAACTGAAAAGAAAAAGCTGGTACAGATTATTCTATTCGGTCAGCCCGAGCTCGACCATAAACTGGCGCAGAGTAGTATTCGTCAATTACAGCAGCGCATCATGCATGCTTATCAATTAATGCCGTTAGACGAAGAAGCGATTCGCGCCTATTTACAGCACCGTGTCGAATCGGCGGGTTATTCTGGTCCCGAGTTATTCGATCAAAGTGCCAGGCGATTGCTGTTTAAAATCAGCCATGGAGTGCCGCGTATTATCAATGTATTGTCGAACAAGGCGATGATGCAGTCTTACGCCAGCGGGGAATTCTATGTTTCCAGAAAGCATATTCAGACTGCAGCGAGGGATGGAAAAGTAATCCCACTTAAAGCTGGTAGACAAGGCTTGCGGGCAGCAATGCTGGCAATGTTCGCAGTGAGTATTTACCTGACGAGTCTTTACCAATGAGTGTCATCAATAGCGTGTTAAAAGACCTGGAGTCCCGCGCTAGTCAATTTACCCCAATAGAGATTGCATCGGTTGATCGCGCCAAATCGGGTAATGAAAATTCGTCGAAATGGCCTTTGACGTTTGTACTTGCGGTGACTGTACTTTGTATTTTGAGTATTGCTTATTACCAGGTGCCATCGCAGCGGCAAGTTGTCGATACTATCGAGCCGGTGGTGGCACCGCAGGCTAATCAAATGATTGGGTTACAGATCAAGGAATCAACAACCCAGCTAAGCCTTGAATTTACGATGCGTGAAAAAGGGATTTCTTATTTGAAGGAACGTAGTCAAAATAGCTTTGTTTTTCATTTAAAAGGTATCGAGAGTCAGATCGAAGCGCCTGTCATCACCGGCAACCGCTGGATAGAGAGACTTTCGATTAACCAGCAAGCGACGGGTGTCGACGTTACTTTTAAAACCGCGAACAGAGTATTGGTTAATACCGAACAGATACAAAAACATGATGAAACGATATGGGCAATCAAGTTGGAAAAGTTACCCGACCCGGTCGTTGTAAACACGCTACCCGACCCGGTGGTTGAGACCAACGAGCCTGATCAAGTGACGCCTGCCCCGATGGTTGCAGATAAAAAAATTGAGTCTGTAAAAGTAGATATCAAGACATCGATCGGCGAGTTAAATAAAAGTAATCAGCTTCGGCATGCTATGGAGCTTATTAAAAGCCGAGACTGGCAAACAGCGGAAGCACTTCTGCTTGGGTTAATCGATGGACCACAAGATATCGCAGCACGCGAACAGTTACTTGGTTTGTATGCACAGCCTGGATTTGCAGAAAAATATTTAAAACTCGCATTACAATCCAATGTGCGCTATCCACGGAATAGACTGTTTGCTGTCGAATATGCTCGTGCCCTGTTTCAGCAACAGGCTTATGAGTCGGTTATAGCATTACTGCAGTCGCAAATCACGCCAGATTCAAAACAACTGGCGTTAGTGGCCGCCAGCTATCAACGGCTCGACCAACATGAAAATGCAGTAGAATTTTATCGCCAGTCACTCAAACTAAATCGGCAACAGGCAAAAAGCTGGATCGGTCTCGGAATATCGCTGGAGCATAATGCACATATCGAAGCGGCGCTGAAGTCCTATCAGACAGCTGCGAAACTTGGTAATCTCAATGAGCGTTTAATACAGTTCATCGAGCAGCGCAGTCAGGTCTTGCAACGAGTGCTTAATTAATGGCCTTTGCCAAAAAAATCCGTCTCGGTGATTTGTTGGTCGAAAAAGGTTTAATCACCGAAGAGCAGTTACAGTTTGCACTTAGCGAACAAAAAAAACTTGGTCGCAAACTGGGTAGCACGCTGATCGAACTGGGCATGATTGACGAGAGTAGTTTACTCAATCTGCTTTCCAGCCAGCTTGGCATTCCACTCATCGACTTAAGCAATACCAACTATAGTGATGATGTCGCTAAATTGCTACCAGAAACAATAGCACGACGCTACCGCGCAATCGTGCTGGAAGACCGTGAGGCTGACTATCTGGTAGGTATGGCCGATCCCACCGATATTTACGCGCTCGATGAGATCCAGGACAAACTGAACAAACCGGTGAGTCAGGCCATCGTACGCGAAGCAGAGTTGCTGGAAAATTTTGACCTGGTTTACCGACGTACCGAAGAGATTAGTGCGCTGGCCGAAGAGTTGGGCCAGGATCTGTCCGAAAGCGCCGCAGACCTGAGTGATTTGCTGCAAACTGAAATGGCCAATTCACCAGTGGCTAAACTGTTGCAGTCTATCTTCGAAGACGCTGTACAAATCGGTGCATCCGATATCCATATCGAACCAGACCATCATGTTATTCGTATACGCCAGCGCGTCGATGGCATGCTGCAGGAGCAGGTCATGAAGGAAACCCAGATTGCACCAGCCGTGGTGGTGCGTTTGAAGCTTATGGCCGGACTTAATATTTCTGAAAAACGCCTTCCGCAGGATGGCCGTTTCAACATGGTGGTGAATGATCGCGAAGTCGATGTACGTATGTCGACCATGCCGGTGCAATTTGGTGAATCGGTAGTGATGCGTTTGCTCGATCAAACCCGCGGCGCACTCGATATCGAAAACCTGGGTATGCCGCCAGAATTACTACATCGTTTCCGTAAAAATTTTCATTTGCCAAACGGCATGATTCTGGTTACTGGTCCAACGGGTAGCGGTAAAACTACCTCTTTATATGCGGCTTTAAAGGAACTGAATTTGGCCGAAGCAAAGATAATCACGGTCGAGGACCCTGTCGAATACCGACTCAACCGAATTAGCCAGGTACAGGTAAATACTAAAATTGGCTTGTCATTTGCTAAAGTGCTTAGAAGCGCACTAAGACAGGATCCGGACATCATTATGGTCGGCGAAATGCGCGATGCCGAAACCGTCGAAATCGGGGTCAGTGCGGCTATGACTGGGCATCTGGTGCTATCAACCTTGCATACTAACGATACCATTTCTACCGCAACACGTTTAATGGACATGGGTGTGGAAGGCTACATGCTGGCAACCACCTTACGCACCATTATCGCGCAACGCCTGATTAGAAAGCTCTGCAAAAGCTGTGCGGCAGACTATCAGCCCGATGAGTTTGAGGCTGGCTGGATGATGGAGCGTCTCGGCGTTGATACCACCACACACCAATATTCAAAAGGTCGTGGTTGTAAACAATGCGGCAGTACTGGATATCATGGTCGTATGGGTGTCTATGAACTGCTCGATATGAATGGTGAACTCGCCGAAGCCCTGCGTAATGGTGACTCGCAAGCTTTTGTGGATGCCGCAGAACGTGCACCCGGTTACCAACCTCTGGTTAATGTGGCACACCACCACGCCGTAAACGGCATGACATCGATAGACGAAATACTACGCATCGCCGGACAGGTGCGCGATGATGTTGTTGACCAGCCACCGTTGACGTTGGACATTGAGGCCTGAGCGTGCCGAATTTTGCTTTCAAAGGGCGAGGTAATAACGGCCAATTGGTCGATGGTGAACTCGAAGGTGTTAGCAGCACAGCTGTCGCTGGTCAATTAATGGATCGGGGTGTGATCCCGATATCGATAGTCGAGAAAAAGGAGAAAGACGACATCCTCGCGGTGGTCATGGAGAAGTTCGATTTATACGATATCAGCATCGAAGAATTACTAATGTTTACCCGGCAAATGAGCGCCATGAACAAGGCCGGGATTCCGATTACAAGGGCTATTTCTGGAATACTGGAAACGGCACAAAATCCATTACTGATAAAATCCCTGGGCGATGTTTTGGAGCAGCTTGAATCAGGTCGCAGTCTGTCCATTGCCTGTGCCAGGCATCCGAAAGTGTTTTCGAATATCTATATCAGCATGTTGCAAGTCGGAGAGAATACCGGGCGACTGGATGAGTCGTTTTCGATGATGGCTGAATATATTGATCGGAATCGGCGGACTGCGAATAATATCAAAACGGCTTTGCGATATCCCACCATAGTCATCATCGCCATCGCCATTGCGATGGTAATTGTAAATTTACTCGTCATCCCGAAGTTTGCCGCATTCTTCCAGGCAAACAATCTTGAACTACCCTGGCAAACCGTATTTCTGCTCAATACATCCAGGTTTTTTGTTAACTACTGGATGTATATGGCAGTACTTTTAATCGGGGCCGCGATTGTATTCAAACGCTACATTAATACAACCAAAGGGCGTTACTGGTGGCATCGATTGATCGTTAAAGTACCACTCATTGGCGATATTTTACATCGCGCTTTTATGGCGCGATTTGCACGCTCGTTTGCCATGGCCTATAGCGCCGGTGTACCGATAGTGCAGGCGATGGGTGTGATATCCCGGTCGATCGGTAATGACTATATTTCAAGCAATGTTAACGGTATGCGTGAAGGCATCGAAAGAGGTGAAGCCCTAACCCGCACAGCACAGAATACCGGAATGTTTACGCCGGTGGTTATGCAAATGTTTGCGGTTGGTGAAGAAGCTGGAAACCTGGAAGAAATGATGACGTTTATTGCTGATTTTTATGAGGAAGAAGTTGATTACGATGTTAAGACATTATCTGACAAGATTGAGCCGTTTATTTATGTGGCAATTGGCGGGATGGTGTTGGTGCTTGCTCTGGGTATCTTTGTGCCGATGTGGGATATAGCGCAGCTTGCCGGAAGATGAGGACTATTGGGTCGCATCCTGGAGCTGGAAAATTTAGATCAACCGCTGTCTTAATTCTGATTGTTATATGCATTGGCCTTTTTTTAAGTTATACGAAACGCTGGGAAGAGCAGCTTGAAGAGGTTGCTATTGATCAAGTTGTGATTAGTATTAAATCGATCTTGGCAATAGAGTTCTATAAGATCGTATTAAAAGGGAAACAGGCAAAATTGCAAGCTTATCATCTTGAGAACCCATTTATTTTTTTGGCGGCACATCAGAATTTGCCCAGAAACTATTATGGAGTTGTATCATCTAAAATGGATATTGAAAGAAAAGGAGAATGGTATTTTGATTCAACTGAAAGAGAAGCGATTTATGTATACAAAGAGAAGTCATTAAGAAGGTTTTTTCAGTTGGTTTTGGAATATACGGATGTAGACAGCAATAATAACTTTGATTACCTGGTGGATACTGGGTATTTTTTGAATCTTAGAGAAATTGAACGACTATAAAATATAAGCTAGTGCTTATGTGATCGTATTTTTATGATACATGTGAGGGGAATCTTACAAACAGCGTCTTACTTATCCTGCATGATTCGAAACTAGGATGTGTTTTCATGAAATGAGAATCGGGCGAAGTATATCGTTTTGCTCATCATAAGATGACCATGGAAATTTGAAATAAGGGATGAATAATGAAAAGGTTTTCTTCGGTTTTACGCTGTGCATCAAGATTGATTGCTAGTTTCCTCCTCGCGGTAGTGTCAACGCAAAATGATATATTGAAGAGATCCATAGCTTAAATATAGGAAAAAGGTTATTAGGTAAGCTCCCTGTCGATGCGATGAAAAATGCATTACGATCATCAATCTGTTTATACAACCCGATGAGCTGAAGTGTCTCTTAAATCAGGACACCACTGTCCAACCTGGTTTGACGACGTACAATAGAGAATAAACTTTTATGTGATTGGCTACCGCTATTCTTAAGCAAACTTTCACGAAATTAAACTTGGGTCATTGTTACCAAATCTAGATGGTTAGATAAACGCAATGTAGATCAATACCTGGCGGTAGATGGCTAATTTGTGATTTCAAATAAAAAGGGGCCAAACATAAAAATTTGGCCCCTCATGCAGACTTAGTAGAAGTTACGAGAAACCCACCACCGGCTAATGCCGACGGAGGCTCACTACAAATTCATGACGTTGAGGCAATTTTTTAGTACGTAATTTGGGTGCTATCCGTACTGAAAACTACCCAACAAATTCTTATATAGAGGTTAAGTTCTTAACTATGGCCCCGTACAGATTACAGCGGCTACGGCTAGAGTACCGGTAGGGGCGGAGCTTCTTTGCACTGAGCAATAATTTGTGTCTCCGGCTGCAGCACAGGCATGGTTACCATTACCCGCAACCCCAAGTGAATCGCTTTCGGTAATTGTAAATCCTGCTGGGAATGCTCCACTTTGATAAAGGCCTCCAAAATTTGCTGTGGTACAATCATTGCCTACACTAACGGTAGTAGCAGTGTTTATGGTGACATCAGGTGTTCCGCCAGTAACTGATACAGCATAGTTAATGGCAGCTGCAGAAGACATTTCTGAAGCTACACCAGAATTTGCACTATCAGCCGCATTGGCTGACAAATCTTGAAACTTCCCCAAAGCAGTTACGCCCAGGATTCCTAGCAGAACAATAACGACAATCAATTCTACCAACGTAAAACCTTTTTGTACTTTTTGCATAATTTTCAACTCCATAAAGCAGTATAATCAGCGGATTGTTTACATATTATAGTAAAGTTAAAGTAATATACTCAATTTATACTATAAGTAAATGATTTTAATGTAAATTTTTA
>JAAENK010000174.1 GCA_024224415.1 Gammaproteobacteria bacterium
ATGCGGGCGATCATCAAATCAAGGTGCCCTCCGCCACCATTCTTAAACAGCGTGATATCTTCATCACTTTGTCGACCTGGGTGTTTTTGCTGACAGAGATCTATAAAGTCTGCTTTGATGTCGCTTTCGCTTATAACGCCATTTGCCAAAGGTATGATGAATTCACCGATATGATCGATGGTGGTTTCTCGTGCGTCGACAAAAATACTGGCGCGACGTAAACAGGTATCGTCGGCTTCACGCATTTCCGGTGTGAAAGCGCCGATTAAATCGACATGGGTTCCTGGTTGTAAGTAATCACCGGGAATAACCGGCATTGGGCTGGCCGTTGCTGAACTGACTAAATCAACCCGTGGTAGATATTTTTCTATCGAGTCTACTGCTTCAAATTTCACTTCAGGAAGCCGTTCTGGGAGTTTTCCGGTACACAGGCTTTGTGCCTTCTCCTGCGTTCGATTGTAAACAAAAACCTGTTTTATCGATGGGTGAAGCTGGCAATGTGCGGTAATCAAATGGAAGGCCATTTCACCAGCGCCAACCATGAGCATTTTACTGATGTTGTTACGCGCCAGCAATTTACCGCCGAGGGCAGAGTCTGTTGCGGTTTTAATATAAGTCAGTGCGGTGCCGTCGAGGCAGGCGATGGGGGTGCCGTTTTCGCCTTCGAACAATATGTATACCGCCTGTATTGACGGCCAGATCTTTTTCTGGTTATTGCGTGGGAAAATAGTGACTATTTTGGCGCCTACTGCTTCTTCTTCCTGCCAGCCGGTGCGGATGAAAAAATGGTTCACATTATCATCGGCATCGACCGATTCAATGCGCAATTCATCGATCAGGCCGATGGGCCGCAAATGCATCTCGGCCAGTTCATCCACCAGTGTAGTGAATGGCAGCCTGTTCAGCACGGCATTGGCGTCGAGCATTAACATCAGCTGGGGAACAGTTTTTCCAGATTGAGTTGTTTGCGCGTATGGCGTCGAATATCGATCCAGCGAAAACGCACCGAATTGCGCACGATGTTTTCATCGCGCTCTTTGAGTTCGTCGGTAATTGGCGACCAGTGGTAGACCGCTTCGGGGCTCTGGCTGAAAATGGTATCGTCGTCGCGTTCAATCAACCAGTCGCTGTTGTGAATGCGTTGCCCGGTTTGTTCGAAGATTACTTGCAGCGATGTGGATAGAACAGGTTGGATGCTTTCACTATTAATTTTTAACTGGTGCGCCAGTTGACCGATAAACACACTCAGATCAGATATCCAGGCCGTCCAGACATGCCACTTGGCTATATTGATGGAAATCAGCAGGTCGGGGTTTTCGAATAATTCCGGAAAACGGGTACCAGTCCGGGTGCGCAGATAACCGTATGGTGTGGTCTGTGCGACGTGACTTGCCCGGCTATTAATAAAATCGGCCAGACTTTCAACATCATTGATGATATGGGCTTTCTTTTGCATACCGATGCCAACATAGTTGCCAAGGGTTCGCCAGGAATCTGCCGATAAAATCGGTTTGAAGAGAGATTGTGCAGTTTTTAATGCTTTCACGAATTACTATTAAGTTGTTTGTTACGATAGGTAACGAGTTAGGTCAAATTTGGCAATTATTATTAATAATATCTCATTTTGGGCTTTTTGGGATGCTTCAGCTATGGCAATCACGCTAATAGCTGTTTACTTACAGGCACCCACCAGCATCGTGGTTAGTTCAACGTTTAAGTTTGAATTGTAAAGGTAATTTGTTCATTGGCGATAGTTTAGACAAATAGGTGGGTGTGAAAAATTGAATCATCCCTGACAAAGACGCTGCCGTGTAGCGGTGATTCAATTTTACCCATTCAATGCCCAATTCAGTATTACTTAACCAAATCAATCTTGTTGTCACGAAAATTAGCTAGTTCTTTCAGCTTTTGTGTTGAAGATTCCAGATGCATGAAAGAATCAATTCGAGGTAGCGGCTTCCAATTACCTGCATAGCCCAGCGCTATCGCTTTGCCGAATGCCTGGTCTGCTTCTTCAAGACGATTTAAGTGGTAATAAGATTTTGACAGTAAAATCCAGCCGTTTACATCGTCTTTTTGTGTTTCTAATCGTTGCTTTAGTCTGCTTATCAAGACATTAACTGATTCGAGCCTCTTTGTAGGCTTTTGAGTTTTTGATGTGGGCGTTTCAATCTCAGAGGTTGCTAGTTGCATTATTAAAAAATAGCCACCCAGGGCAGCTAGTACAATAACCACAAAGATTGGCAGTTTAAGCTTATTGGGATAACCATTACTCAAGGATGCTGACCCTATCAAATAGGTGAAGATTGAAAACAATAATACCCTTCAGTTGTATGCAGAAAAGCAACTATCTCTACTAAAGAATGGGATTTATTTCCCTATACTAATTTATCACCTCTGTTAATTTATACACTGAACTAGTTTGTAACCTTAAACCCGCCTGGACTATCTAAATTCGATGCAAATTTTGCTTGCTCAGAGAATGACTCAAAAAATTTGTGGTTACCTGATTACAGTCATGCTTGTGGTAGCTCTGGCAGGTTGTGGTGAGAGGTCAGGTGAAGAAGATACCGATGTAGTCAATCCGGCACCATCGACAGACACAGGTGACTTTGTTGTAGCCAGAGTGGGACCTATCCTTGCTATAAGAGTTGGGGAGACAGCCAGTTTAAGCGAGCAAAATTCCTATACCTTGTCGACCGAACCATTGAGCTTCAGCTGGTCTTTTGTGCATAAACCGGATGCTAGTGATGCTGAATTGTTCAATGCCAGTTCGGCTAATCCCAGTTTCATTGCCGATGCCAGAGGTACTTACATGGTGCAACTGGTGGCCAGTGCCGAAGGCGTTTCCAGTCAGCGCGTAATACAACAAGTCATGGCTACTATTGCGCCGGAACGCCCCACCGGGCCATGGAATCATCAGGGGCTGTCGTCGAATTGTGGGCGCTGTCATAATGATGGTTTTGTTGATATTGAAAGTAAATCACAGAATCATCTTGCAACCAGTAATACTTGCGAAACCTGTCACACGACTCTTGGTTTTGACCCGATTCCTTTCACTGATCATATTGAAGTGTTTGGAAATTGTAGTGAGTGTCATAATAATGTGCTGGCTATCGGGAAATCGGAGTTTCATACATCCACGAATGCCGAATGCAATGAGTGTCATGGCACCGATTCCTTCCTGGAGCTGGAGTTAGATGGCGGATTTGACCATTCGGGTATTACCGGTACCTGCTCTGGTTGTCATAATGGGACTGTGGCTATAGGTAAGACGCCTGGCGTCGACGACATTCCGCCTGGTACCCATCCGTACACCGTCACTGAATGCGGTGTTTGTCATACTACTGTCAGTTTTGTGAATGCCTATCCCGATCATACCGGCCCAGATGTCGTGGGTGCTAGATGCGATTCCTGTCATGGGTCTTCGGCTCAGGGAGAACCGAGTGGGCATCCAGCAATGGCCGTCGATTGTGATACATGCCATGGCATCGTGACCTTCAGTCTTGGTGGTGTGTTTAATCACCGCATTGACCCCACCGTACTTAGCTGTGAGACCTGTCATACCGAGCCTAATAGTTTAAATGCAACCGGAAAAACATCGACTCACACTGAAACTACTGCAGATTGTGGCTTGTGCCACAATACCGAGACCTTCAACTCTGCATTTGTAGATCATACTGATTTAACTGACAGGTGCGACTCTTGTCATAGTTTACCGGTGGATACTACATTATATGCTCACATGCCGATTACGACCGAGGATTGCGATGTCTGCCATACCCCAGGCATATTTAGCACCGGCAGCTACGATCATGCCGGGGTTGTAAGTGGTTGTGCAACTTGTCACGATGACAGGATCAGTGTCGGTAAGCTTTCGAACCATTTTCCGACAATCCCCGATTCGCAGGATTGTATTGACTGTCACAGCACTACAACGTTTGTCGGTGCGACATTCGATCACCTGGGCATCACGGGTAATGATTGTGCATCTTGTCACAACGGTACTTACACAACGACGAGTAACTCACTCTACGGCAAGCCGGGTAGTCATTTACCGACGACCCAGGACTGTAGTTTCTGTCATGCTACCGGCGTGGACTTCTCGCCGGCTTCGAACTTTAGCCACGTGGGCATAACCGCTCAATGCGAGACCTGTCACAACGGAGGCTCAGTTTATGTTGAGGCTGGTGCAGTAGGGAAGAAGGACAATCATATCCCTGCACTGAATGATTGCGTCGATTGTCATGTAGATACCAGTTCGGGTGGGTTTGCATCGACGACAATATTTCTTGGCACAGTCCATGCGACCACTACCCATGGCTGCGAAGGCTGTCATACCAGCCATATCTTTCCCGACTTACCGCTGATTAAAGCTGCGGATCATTTGCCAGTAAGTCAGGATTGTTACGTCTGCCACAATATCAATACGTTCGCAGCACCGACAACAATGCTTGCTCACACAGGTATCACCGGTAATTGTATCTCTTGCCATGATGGTAGCTTTGTCGGAGTAGGCGCCAGAGCGAAAACGTCTTCTACGTCTCACCCAGTAACCACAGAAGATTGCGCCGTATGCCATAACACGACTAATTTTGCCGATGCTTTTGTCGACCATAACAACCCTGCTGTGCTAGCCGTTCGATGCGATTCCTGCCATGGCGTTACAGCAACAGGTAAAGATGCCATATCGGATCATGTTGCTACCACGCAAGATTGTGGTACCTGTCACGCAGCCGGGGCTAGCTTTTCGCCTGCGGTGTTTGATCATAGCGGTATCGTTGACAACTGTGCGTCTTGCCATGATGGAATTATTGCAACCGGAAAGGATGCCAGGACTAACCCTGCGCATATACCGACCAGCGAGGATTGCTCGGTGTGTCATGTACCCACCACATTTGCACAGGCATATTTCGACCACCAGAATATCGCGGATAATTGTGGTAACTGTCACGATGGCACTACTGTGTTCGGCAAACACAGTAGTCATGTACCAACCAACGAAGATTGCGTCGGTTGTCACCAAACCACGGGTATTCTGCCAGCAACATTTTCTCATGATGGCATCCTGGATAACTGTTCTTCCTGTCATGATGCCGGTTTCGCTACGCCGAAGGATGCCGATCATGTCGAGACAGGCGAGGATTGTGGTGTTTGCCACACTCCTAACGCATTCATCCCCGCGACCTTCGATCATACAGGTATTGTGGATAACTGCGCCTCCTGTCATGGTGTTACCGCGACGCCCATGCCGGGCGATCATTTGACAACCGGCCTGGATTGCCATTTCTGCCATACCACTGCAACTTTCGTGGGTGGAACCTGGATGCACGACTCAGGTAACGCTGGAAACTGTGACACCTGTCATAACCCGAGTGGTGGGGCAACTTCTAAACCAGGTTATCACCTGCCCACAACCGAACAATGTGATGTGTGTCATACTACAAACGCCTGGGCCCCAGCTAATTTTAACCACAGTTCCTCAGGTGACTATCCAGGAGATCATAGACGAGATCCGGGTTGTACCGGTTGCCATGGCACTATCCCGGATGTTGACTGGGGATGGTCGCAATACGCTCCGGACTGTGCTGCCTGCCATGCGGGTGACTTCGAAAGCGAGGGAGACCACATTGGCGGCAAAAGTGGAACCATTTCGCAGAACAGGGATTGTGGCAGGAGCGGCTGCCATAGAGTTAGCGACAGGGATTTTGATTAGAATAACCGCAACACATAAAGCCCCTCAGCCAGTTGATTAGTTAGCTTTCTAATGTAGAATACCCGACCTGATTTATAGTCGCGTAGCTCAGTTGGTTAGAGCACCACCTTGACATGGTGGGGGTCGGTGGTTCGAATCCACTCGCGACTACCACTATTTAACATCAAGTGGCCTTTGGTAGGGGTCACCACTGGAGAAAAGCATGCCTCAAATAACCCTCCCTGATGGTTCCCAGCGTAGTTTCGATCATGCTGTATCGGCAATGGATATCGCTGCCGATATCGGTCCCGGTCTTGCCAGGGCGACACTGGCCGGCAAAATCAACGGTGAACTGGTTGATGCTTCGTACCTGATCGAAGAAGATGCTGAAGTTGCGATTGTTACCAATAGAGACGATGAAGCCCCGGGATTATTACGTCACAGTGCAGCACATGTGATGGCGCAGGCGGTACAGGAATTATACCCCGGTACCCAGGTGACCATTGGCCCGGCCATCGAAGATGGTTACTACTATGATTTTTCACGCGACGAACCCTTTACACCGGATGATCTGGAAAGAATCGAGGCGCGTATGCATGAAATCGTCAAACGAGACTTGCCGATTGCGCGAGAGGTTATGGATCGGGAGACTGCCA
This sequence comes from Gammaproteobacteria bacterium, assembly GCA_024224415.1. Taxonomy (GTDB): domain Bacteria; phylum Pseudomonadota; class Gammaproteobacteria. The sequence continues at coordinate 6,352 of JAAENK010000174.1, forward strand.
GGCAGGCTTTTGCCGGGTTGGGAGAAACTTACAAGGTCGAGATCATCGACGATATTATCGCTGAGGATGAAGAGGTATCGATTTATCGCCAGGGTGACTGGTTCGATGTCTGTCGTGGACCGCATTTACCTTCGACCGGCAAGCTGGGTAACGGTTTTAAAGTGATGAAGGTCGCTGGCGCTTACTGGCGTGGTGACTCAAATAATGAAATGCTGCAGCGTATTTACGGCACCGCCTGGCCGGACAAGAAGCAACTCAAAGCTTATTTGCATCGTCTCGAAGAAGCTGAGAAACGCGACCACCGCAAAATCGGTCGACAGCTCGATTTATTCCATTTACATGAAGAAGCGCCGGGTTCGGTTTTCTGGCATCCCAAAGGCTGGACCCTGTTCCGGCGATTGATAGGTTATATGCGTCATCGCCAGGATAATGCCGGTTATGTCGAAGTAAATACGCCAGATGTGATGGATCGTAGCCTGTGGGAGACTTCGGGGCACTGGTTTAATTATCAGGAACACATGTTTTCGACCCAAACCGAAGACGAACGCGTGTTCGCGCTCAAGCCGATGAATTGTCCCGGTTCGGTGCTGATGTTCGCACAGGGATTAAAGAGTTATCGCGACCTGCCGTTACGTATGGCAGAGTTCGGTAAAGTTCATCGTTACGAGCCGTCTGGCGCGCTGCATGGTTTGATGCGGGTGCGTCATTTTACCCAGGATGATGCGCATATTTACTGTACTGAAGAACAAATGGAACAGGAGTGTATCGATGTTGTCGCGCTGGTGCTGGATATTTATAAAGACTTTGGTTTCGAGGATGTGGTGATTAAGCTGTCTACCCGCCCGGATAACCGAATCGGTTCCGATAAGATATGGGATAAGCTGGAAGGCGCATTGGTAAACGCACTCGAAGTGATGGGTCTGGAGTATGTATTATTCCCCGGTGAAGGAGCATTTTACGGGCCCAAGCTCGAATTCGTGCTGCGTGATGCGATTGGTCGCGACTGGCAGTGTGGCACCTTGCAGGTAGATATGAACCTGCCCGAACGCTTCGATATTTCCTATGTTACTGAAGACGGGTCGCGTCAGCGTCCGGTAATGTTGCACCGCGCTTTATTCGGTTCACTGGAGCGTTTTATTGGTATTTTGATCGAACATTATGTTGGTAAATTTCCAGTTTGGTTGACGCCGATTCAGGCGGTTGTGATGAATATTACCGATAAACAGGCCGAGTATGTCGAAAAAGTAGAAAAAATCCTTAAAAATCAGGGAATCAGGGTCATTTCTGACTTGAGAAACGAAAAGATCGGCTTTAAAATTCGCGAGCACACTTTGCAGCGCATTCCCTACCTGTTGGTAGTTGGTGATCGTGAGATGGAAAATCATAGTGTTGCGGTGCGTAGCCTGGGTGGTGAAGACCTGGGAGCAATGCAGATTGACGACTATGTCAAGCTGGTATGTGAACAATCCGGTTTTTAGACCGGATTAATTTTTTTGTTAGTTTGTAATCGGGAGATTCTCTAATCGCAGATAATAAACAGAGCCGTTTAAACGATGATATTACCGCGCCTGAAGTCAGGCTGATTGCCGAGGATGGTGAGCAGAAAGGCATCGTCACCCTGGAAGAGGCGAAACAATTCGCCGAAGTCGCCAAACTGGACCTAGTTGAACTGGTACCCGATGCAAAGCCCCCCGTCTGTCGGTTGATGGACTACGGCAAATTCAGATTCCAGCAAAAAAAGAAGTTGCATGATCAGCGCAAGAAGCAGCGCCAGGTGCATATCAAGGAAATTAAATTTAGACCTGGCACGGAAGAGGGTGATTATCAGGTCAAGCTGAAGAAGCTGGTTAAATTTATCGAAATCGGTGACCGCTGTAAGGTTACCGTGCGTTTTAGAGGTCGGGAAATGGCGCATATGGAGTTAGGCACCGATCTGCTCAAACGCGTCGAAACAGACATGCAGGAATTCGCGACGGTGGACCAGTATCCACAGTCCGAAGGTCGCCAGATGACTATGTTACTGGTGCCCAAAAAACGTTAGTTGATTGAAACTGACGTCTTACCCAAAGACGCGTCTCCGGCGTCCAGGGTCTTTGAAATTGAAACTTTAAACTGGAGCATACAATGCCAAAAATGAAGTCAAACAGTGGCGCGGCCAAGCGTTTTAAACGCACCGGATCCGGCGGCTACAAACGTGGGCAGTCGCATCTGCGCCACATCCTTACCAAGAAGAGCAGCAAGCGTAAACGTCAACTTGGCGAAATGCTTGAAATCCACGAAAACGATGTGCGTATGGTGCGTCGTATGTTGCCTTACACGTAGGGAGTAGAAAATGCCAAGAGTAAAGAGAGGCGTCACCGCCCACGCACGTCACAAGAAAGTTCTCGATAAAGCCAAAGGTTACCGCGGTGCGCGCAGTCGCGTACTACGCGTCGCCAAGCAGGCTGTCACCAAGGCGGGTCAATACGCTTATCGCGACCGTCGTCAACGCAAACGTCAGTTCCGTGCATTGTGGATTGCCCGCATTAACGCCGGCGCACGCGAAAACGGTATGTCGTATAGTGTATTTATGAATGGCCTGAAGAAAGCCGCGATCGAAATCGATCGTAAAGTGCTTTCCGATATCGCTATTTTCGACAAGCCGGCGTTTACCGTCCTGGTCGAAAAAGCCAGAGCCAGTCTGGAAGCCGCCTGAGCGTAATCCGTTGTCACGACAGGGGTGTAGATTCATCCCTGTCGTTCATACAAAGAAATTAAAGTGTCGCAAGAACTCGATAGCCTACTTCAACAAGCAACTCAATCAATTGCCGAATCTTCCGATCTGGCTGCGCTGGACGTCGTACGCGTTCACTATCTGGGCAAGAAGGGTGAAATAACTGCTCGCCTGAAAAACCTTGGTCAGTTGTCGGCCGAAGAAAGACCTGCGGCTGGTCAGGCTATCAACCAGATTAAGGTTCGCATCCAGGAATTAATGGAGTTGCGCAAAACCGAGGTCAATAATCAGTTAATCGCCGAAAAACTTGCTAGGGATACAGTCGATGTAACCCTACCGGGTCGGCGTATGAAAGCGGGTGGTTTGCATCCAGTGACGCTGACCATGAATCGCATCGAAAAGATGTTTGGCAAGCTCGGTTTTGATGTCGCCGAAGGTCCGGAAGTTGAAGACGATTTCCACAATTTCGAAGCCCTGAATATCCCTGAACATCATCCGGCGCGTGCGATGCACGATACTTTTTATTTCGACGATCACCATTTGTTGCGCACGCATACTTCACCTGTGCAGATACGGGTGCTGGAAAAGCAGGAGCCACCGGTACGGGTTATCGCGCCGGGTCGTGTTTATCGTTGCGATTCCGATTTAACCCACACACCGATGTTCCATCAGGTGGAAGGGTTGCTGGTCGATGAAAACGTTTCTTTTTCGGTTCTAAAAGGCACGTTGCAGGACTTTCTCAAGCAGTTCTTCGAACAGGATGATTTGAAAACCAGGTTTCGTCCGTCGTATTTCCCATTTACCGAGCCTTCGATGGAAGTCGATATCAGCTGCGTGATGTGTGCGGGCAAAGGCTGCCGGGTCTGTAGTCATACTGGTTGGCTGGAAGTGCTGGGTTGCGGCATGGTGCATCCCGAGGTATTTCGACATAGCGGAGTCGATGTCGAGAAGTATACGGGTTATGCCTTTGGCATGGGTGTCGAGCGACTGGCGATGCTGCGCTACGGCGTCAACGATTTACGATTATTCTTCGAGAACGATTTACGTTTCTTGAAGCAGTTTGCGTAAACAGGAGTCGCATCGATGAAAATTAGCGAAAACTGGCTACGCGAATTGGTAAACCCGGCTATTGATACTGATACCTTGATGGATCAGCTAACCATGGCGGGTCTTGAAGTCGAGGGTGTCGAATCGGCTGGATCTGACTTACAGGGTATAGTGGTTGGTGAAGTAATCTCGCTCGAACAGCATCCGAATGCCGATAAACTAAGCCTGTGCCAGGTTAGCGACGGCAGAGAAACCGTGCCTGTTATCTGTGGTGCAAAGAATGTGCGAAAAGGGCTTAAAGTCGCCTTTGCCATGGTCGGCGCGAAATTATCCGATATTAAAATTAAAAGGGCAAAGCTGCGTGGCGTCGAATCACACGGCATGCTTTGTTCGGCGAGCGAGCTTAAACTGGCCGAGAGTTCCGAAGGCATCTTAGAGTTACCCGAAGATGCACCTGTAGGAACCGATTTCAACGACTATTTACAACTCGACGATCGGATAATCGAAATCGATTTGACACCGAATCGTGGCGACTGCCTGAGCCTTGCCGGGGTCGCCCGCGAAGTTGCGGCGATTAATGGTATTGCTGCCAATACACCAGATATCCCTGAGGTCGCAGAATCGCTGACCGATACATTCCCGGTTGAACTACTCGCGCCAAAAGCCTGCCCACGATACGTTGGCCGCATAATTCGAGGTATTGATCCAAAAGCCACCACGCCGATGTGGCTGCAGGAAAAATTGCGCCGTTGCGATCTACGCCCAATCAGCCCGACAGTCGATATCACAAACTATGTGATGATGGAGCTGGGACAGCCAATGCACGGTTTCGACTTCGACAAGCTCGAAGGTGGTATTCAGGTGCGCATGGCCAGTGCTGGTGAAAAATTGGCTCTGCTAGACCAGAGCGAGGTCGAATGCAGGGAAGACACCTTGCTAATTGCCGATCACAAAAAGCCCCTGGCGCTGGCTGGCATCATGGGTGGCCTCGACTCGTCTGTCCAGGCTGAAACTCGTAATGTCTTTTTCGAAGCTGCTTTTTTCACTCCCATAGAAACCGCTGGTAAAGCGCGTAGTTACAGTATGCATACCGATTCATCGCATCGATTCGAGCGCGGTGTCGATCCTCAACTTCAGTGGCACGCTATACAGCGTGCGACTGAGCTTTTGATAGAAATTGCCGGCGGTGAAGCCGGCCCGGTAATCGATGTTAGTGATAGCCAATATTTACCAGAACAGTCTCAGGTAACGCTGCGCTATGATCGAATCAACCGATTACTGGGCGTCCCCGTCAGTCGCGAAGACGTTATCGGCATGATTCAGAGTCTGGGTATGAAGCTGGTCGAAAATGATGAAGGCTGGACGGTGACACCGCCAAGTTTTCGTTTCGATATCAATATCGAAGCCGATTTGATTGAGGAAATCGGCCGCATGGTCGGTTACAACAACATTCCGGGAACACGCGAGGCGGCGCATGTGCGGGTTGAGAGTTTTTCCGAAACCGAGGTAAGCCTGAACCTTATCCGTGAAGTGTTGGTAGAGCAGGGTTTTCACGAGGCAATTACATATTCCTTTGTATCGCCAGAAATCCAGGCGGTGCTTGATCCGGGGCAGGAAACCTTGCCTCTGTCGAATCCGATATCAACAGATATGTCAGTGATGCGGACCAGGCTCATACCTGGCTTGATTGAAGCTTTACAGCATAACCTGAATCGCCAGCAAAGCCGGGTTCGACTATTCGAAAGTGGACAATGCTTTGTTCCAGGTAAAGAAGGCTTAAGCCAGCGTCCGCATATCGCCGCGGTAATTACCGGCAACCTACTCGAAGCAGGGTTGTATGCAGAAGCTAACTCCGTCGATTTCTACGATATAAAGGGTAACTTGGAGTCGATATTACGTCTTTCTGACGAATCATCTTACCGATTTGTCAAATCGGTGAATCCGATAATGCATCCGGGGCAAAGCGCCGATATCATTGCAAATGACAGAGTAATTGGTTTTGTCGGTGCATTGCATCCCTCAATCCTGGCAAAACTTCAGTTAAATCAGCCTGTTTTTGTGTTTGAAGTCGATTTGAATTCGATATTGCAGGCGATATTGCCAACATTCAGTGAATTGTCCAAATATCCATCGATCCGACGCGATATTTCGCTCAGTGTCGATGCAGAAACCAGTGCCCATGAGTTGATTGACTGTGTTTTTTCACTTAGAAACGAGATTTTACAGGAAGTATTTGTATTTGACGTCTATACTGGTAAGGAAGTGAGAAATAATCGAAAAAGTGTCGCTTTGGGCTTGATTTTACAGGACTTTTCCCGCACTCTTGTTGATGAGGACGTTGAAAAACTGGTAGCTAAAGTCCTCGCACAACTAGAAAATCAACACAACGCTGTCTTGAGGGATACCTAATGTCATTGACCAAGGCTGATATGGCCGAAATGCTATTTGAAGAACTTGGTCTCAACAAAAGGGAAGCGAAAGAGATAGTTGAGCTGTTTTTCGAAGAAGTAAAGGTAGCACTGGAAACCGGGCATCAGGTTAAATTGTCGGGTTTTGGTAATTTCCTGACGCGGTCTAAAGCTGAAAGGCCGGGCAGGAATCCAAAAACTGGTGAAGAAATTCCCATATCCGCGCGTAAAGTAGTAACTTTCCGGCCCGGACAAAAATTAAAAATAAGAGTAGAAGCATATGCTGGAAGCGAGCAACAATAACGAATTACCGGTAATACCCGGTAAACGTTACTTCACTATCGGTGAAGTTGCTGAGCTTTGCGATGTAAAACCACATGTGCTTAGATACTGGGAGCAGGAATTTCCACAGTTAAAGCCGGTGAAAAGACGCGGTAATCGTCGTTACTATCAACGTCACGATGTGTTACTGATTCGCCAGATTCGCAGCTTGCTATACGATGAAGGCTTCACCATTGGAGGAGCCAGACAGCGTCTGGACGGTGAAGGTGCCAAGGACGACATCAACCAAAGTCAGCAAATCATTCGACAAACGCTGATAGAACTGGAAGAATTACTCTCCCTGCTTAAACGCTAGTTTCAAGCACAATCAAACCAGACAATCGGGGCGTAGCGCAGCCTGGTAGCGTACCTGCATGGGGTGCAGGTGGTCGGAGGTTCAAATCCTCTCGCCCCGACCATTTTTACGAATAATTTCCCTTGTTGGATGAACTTCACCAAAATCATCCTCGTCATTTCAATTTGAACAGGTAAATGTCATAATTTTCGATAGTAACTGCTCACCCGGGAGGATCTGTGAAAATCGTCAGTGCTATTATCAAACCGTTTAAACTCGACGATGTTCGAGCCGCTTTGTCCGATATCGGTGTGAGTGGATTAACCGTCTATGAGGTCAAGGGATTTGGACGACAGAAAGGCCACACTGAGTTATATCGGGGTGCCGAATACGTGGTCGACTATATTCCGAAAGTGAAGCTGGAGATCGCCATTGACGATGAACTCGTTGAACGGGTAATCGACACGATTGTTGATTCTGCAAAAACCGGGAAAATTGGCGACGGCAAGATATTTGTTACTAACCTGGAGAACGCAGTGCGCATTCGCACCAGCGAATCGGGGTCTTCGGCGCTTTAGTTTTAACCCAAAAGAAATTTAGTTAAGATTGGCAAAGTTTTTTCTAAAGCATAAGTTCACCATGCTAATAGCGAAACAACCAAACGATATACATCAATTTGTAGCAATTGCCATTTTTATCGGCACGGGGGCTACCAGTGTATATTTATTCTTTCTGATTACCGGATTAGCGATATTTCAAGGTACTACGGAATATTTTACCCTGGTGGTGACGACCTTTGCCTGGATTTTGATATTTCCTGTCTGGATTATGTTATTTGCTGTGGCCATGTGGGTTTTAAATACCTTATCGAATACAAAGTAAAAATGGTGTCCCCGGCCCGGTTCGAACGGGCAACCTACGCCTTAGGAGGGCGTCGCGCTATCCAGTTGTGCCACGGGGACGATGCGGCGCGATTGTAGCAGCTGGAAGCGATAATTTGAATATAGATGATGTAGACATTAAGTTATGCATTGATATCAGACCAAACTGCAAACTCATTACCACCAGGTTCAGTAAAGTGGAAGCGACGGCCACCGGGGAATGAGAATATTGGCTTCACAACAACACCCCTGGCATTTTCTATTTTGACCTGGGTTGCTTCAAGATCATTGCTATAGAAAACTATAAGAGCCGCCCCATTGCTTGTAGATGAGCATAATTCTGCCTTGAAAAATCCACCAGCAAGACCCTGGTTGAAAAAAGCCGTGTATTCAGGGCCATAATCTTGAAACGACCAGCCAAATACCTGGGTAAAGAACTCCTTTGTAGCCTGGATATCTTTTGCAGGGAATTCGACGTAATTTATCTTCTCATGCTCATTCATTTAGTAAATACCTTTTTTCATGACAGTATGTTATGAGTGGGTTAGTACCTTTACATACCATCTACAATTATTAACGTGCACTCAGCGTTTGCATGCCGAATAGCCTGTACCGGAGCATACTCTTCTGAGTTGGCAAATTGTTTCGCGCTTTCCAGGTCAGGAAATTCGACTATCACTATTCTTGTCGGTGACCAAAGATCTGATTCCAATATTTCGATATCACCGCCTCTCGTCCGGTAGGCACCGCCAAACTTTTCAACGATAGGGCGAGCTAAGCTTTTATATTCTTCGTAAGCCTCAGCATCTTTAATTTTTGTATCGACGATAATAAATGCACTCATGTGGAACTCTCCTGTCTATTTGCATAACATCAAAGCATTTATGCCGTGCGCAGCGCAACAGATAAATGTCGGTTAGATTGAGATTCGGTATAATCCCCAACCACAAAAATCCTTTACCCACTGTTCCATGATCTCACCACAAAATCGGATTTCACAACAGCCTTGCTATCCGCTGCTCAACGCCCAAATCCGGGCTTTTCTCGATGCGCAGGCCGCTGCATTACGCTTGTCAGTGCAGGATTGTCGGCTAAGCTGTGAAATAGCTCTTGATTTACAGATGTGGGGTAATCAATCAATTGAGGATATCTGGCCTGATGCAACAAATTCGGGTGCAGCGGGCAAGGCGCTTAAACAGCAAATCATGAAGCAGTTACGCCTGAGCTGGGAGGGTTTGAAGTCGGAGCTTAATAGTTATCCGGCGGATACATCGGCGGCAAAAGTCAGTCTGGCTTCAAAACCGCTGACTATCGAGAAGGATAAAATTGGGATGGGTCGTTGCCCGGTAGCTTCCCCGCGTACTTTGTGCTGTAACCTGCAAACGCTTGATGCGGTCGATAACTGTGGTTATGGTTGTAGTTATTGCAGTATCCAGTCTTTTTTCGATGGTAAACAAATCAGCTTCGATCAGGATTTTACCAAGAAGCTTTCGAAGCTGACGCTCGATCCTGAACAAATCTACCATATTGGCACGGGTCAGTCTTCCGACTCATTGATGTGGGGTAATAGTCATGGCGTGCAAGATGCGTTGATTGATTTTGCCAGGGCTAATCCCAATGTAATCCTGGAGCTTAAAACCAAATCAGCCAACGTGAGTCATCTGCTTCGCTCACAGGCACCACGTAATATCATTTGTACCTGGTCGCTGAATACCCCAATATTGATTCGTCACGAAGAACATGGCACGGCGAGCCTCGATAAGCGTCTCGATGCGGCCCGTCGGGTTGCCGATGCTGGTCATATTATCGGTTTTCATTTTCACCCGATTATTCACTACGATAACTGGCGCGAGGACTATAGCGCGGTGGTCGAGGAGCTCACTGCCCGGTTTAGCGTCGATGAAGTTGCGCTCGTATCAATGGGAACCCTGACTTATATTAAATCGGTGATGCGTGAAATTCGTAGAAAGGCCATTCCCAGTCAGATACTAAAAATGCCGATGGTCAATGCCGATGGTAAGTTGTCCTACCCCGACGAGATTAAGCTATCTATGTTTAGACATGTTTATGATAGTTTCTCCGATATCTGGAAGGAATCGGTGTTTTATTATATATGCATGGAAAACCAGCGTTTCTGGAAGCCGGTATTTGGTTTCGATTATGCATCTAACGATGAATTTGAAAGTACGATGAAAAATAGTTATCTAGCTAAAATTGCTGCCTCAGCGCTGCGGTGACGTTGTAACCAGCTTTAATATATTTCTGAATACGGCATTGCTGAGTGATTCACTCAGATCTATGGCCAGGCAGTGCCGGTAGTATGGGGTCAGACTCAGACCGACACCGATGCCGTAAATCTCAATACCTGAATGATGATCGTATTTTTCCACGACCTGTTTTAAATGATTGTCCAGGTAATATTCATCGTTGCTTAAGTTAGTCGCCGAGTCCATTGGGCTGCCATCGGAGATTACCATAAGTATTTTGCGTGCTTCACCATGGCGGCGCATGCGTTGGCAGGCCCATTTCACCGCTTCACCGTCCAGGCCTTCGCGGAAGTAGGGGGTTTTCAGCAATGCGGCGATATTGCGTCGTGAACGCCGCCAGGTTGTGTCTGCATTTTTAAATACTAAATGACAACGTTCGTTGAGTCGCCCAGGGTTATCCGGTCGCCCCTGCGCCAACCAGTCTTTGTAGGCCGCGCCACCATTCCAGTTGCCAGTGGTGAAACCGAGAATTTCACTGGCGATATTTGCCTGGTCGAGTGCGCGTGCGAAGATATCTACCAGCATGGCGATGTATTCGATGTGGGCCTTCATCGAACCCGAACAGTCGATCAGAAACGATATCAGACAATCGTTTTTGAATAGATACTGATCCCTGCGAAACAACCGCCTTTCGCGTGGTGCGGTAACCAGTTGGGTCAGTCGACGGCCGTCGAGCAGACCTTCTTCTTCGCCGAACAACCATCCGTCGCGGCGAGGTGTCGAGAGCAGTCCCGATATGTGCCTGGCCAGGCGAGGGATATTGATGCCCTGATTGTGAATCAGGCGATCGAGCTGAGTGCGAAAGTTGCGTAATTCGGCCTCACGAACCTGCGAGGCAGCGACGATTTCACGATCATATTCTGTTGTGAATACTTGATAACCCTGATGCTGTTCATTTAATACCCTGCTCGAGCCAGTTACTACCGTTTTGATGTTGGCGTCTTCGGCTTCGTCGGAAAAGTCTATCGCCAGGGCGATGCGACTAAGCGCTTTCTCATTTACAGATTGAGTATTTTCGTGGCTGTTATGCTGCATTTCTGTGCTGAGCGAATCGTCGATGATTTGGGCGATGCGCAGTGCATGCTTGGCATATTTTTCCTGGTTAAAACGGTTTTTGCGTAATCCAAACAAATGACTGCCGATTACCGGGGTGATCTTGCCGCGGGTTACTTCAATTAAATCATCGGTTTCTTCCAGTGTTGGATAACCGGTAAGACGTGACCAGGAGATTTGCGCGACGGTATATATGAGTAAGCCCAGGCTGGTTTCGGTATGACCGGCGTCGTGAAACTGTAGCGACCAGCATCGAAATCGATAATAGAGGTTGGCCTTTATCCCTGGGTAAGCGTCGTCGACCAGGGTTTCCACTCTCAGCTGTTCGAGTAAGTCAAAGATCAGCGCTTGCAGGATGCTTTGCGGACAATGCGACTGGTGTAAGACGTTGTCGCTAAACCGAAGCCGTAATGCTACGCCATCGGCTATGCCGCGCTGCGAACGAAAGTTATCTTCGAGCGGATTGGACTGTAAATGCGGTGCACCGGTATGCACACGTTTGCCTGCCAGAAACAGCGAGCGACCGCGGTGGCGTAGCTCGGTGAGTCCAGTCAGTGCACGGATTGACGCGCCGCAGAGTTCATCTTCCTGTTGTAGTTGCTTCTGGCTCGGCAACTCAGCCATTGTCGCTGTTGTGTTGTTGCATATAGGCGATGTCGAGATCTTCGTCGAAGCAGCGTTGAAAATACTCGGCGATGATCGGGTGCTCGTCTTCTTCGCATTTGTTGAGGAATGAGAGTTTAAAGGCGAGTACATGGTCATCGAAAATCAATGTGTTTTCCGCCCAGGAAATTACCGTACGTGGCGACATCAGTGTCGAAATATCGCCGACCACAAAACCTTCCCGTGTCAGCGTCGCCAGAGCCACCATCGATTTCAGCATTCGCGTGTTTTTCTCGCTGGTGAACTCGGCTACACGCGCCTGAACAATGCTCATCTCTTCGGTACTCGACAGATAGTTCAAAGTGGCGACGATGTTCCAACGATCGATCTGGCCGTGGTTGAGTAATTGCGTACCATGGTAAAGCCCGGTGGAATTGCCCAGACCGACAGTATTGGCAGTTGCAAACAGGCGAAAGCAGGGGTGTGGCGTTAACACGCGGTTCTGGTCGAGCAGGGCGAATTTACCTTCGCGTTCAAGTAGTCGCTGGATCACGAACATGACGTCGGCGCGACCCGCGTCGTATTCATCAAACACCAGCGCCATTGGTCTTTGTAAAGACCAGGGTACGATGCCTTCCTGGAACTCGGTGACCTGGCGGCTTTCCTTTATGACGATGGTGTCCTTACCGACCAGATCGAGTCGGCTGATATGTCCATCCAGGTTTACACGCATGCAGGGCCAGTTTAGACGTGCGGCAACCTGTTCGATATGTGTTGATTTACCGGTGCCGTGCAGGCCCTGCAGCATGACGCGACGGTTGTGCGTAAAACCAGCCAGTATCGCCAGCGTCACCTCGGGATTAAAGTGATATCCCTCATCGATATCGGGTACGTAATCGACCCGCTCGGCGAAAGCCTGGACGCGTAAATTACTGTCGATACTAAAGGTTTCACGAACCGAGAGTGTTGTTGTGGGAACTTCGCTGGGGGCGCTGGACATGATGGATTCCGGACTATCAAGTTAGGCATAAAGCGCGCGAGTATACGCTATTCCAACTATGACCGATAAGGCCAGATGGTCTTGCCTTTTTATGCCACTCTTGTCAAAGTGCGGTCATCAAAACTGGATGATGAGTATATCGATGAGCAACAAAGGGCCGCTGGACGGTTACCGTGTCATAGAGCTGGGACAATTGCTGGCGGGGCCTTTTGCCGGTTGCATGCTCGGTTATTTTGGTGCCGAGGTAATAAAGATTGAGCCACCGGATGGCGGTGACCCGATTCGCCGCTGGCGCGAAATACAAGGCGATACTTCGCTGTGGTGGCGTTCAATCGGGCGCAACAAGAAATCTGTTACCATCGATTTGAAATCTGACAGGGGTGTCGAACTGGTAAAGCGCCTGATTGATGACGCCGATGTGGTGATTGAAAATTTTCGTCCCGGCGTGGTGGAAAAATGGGGGCTAGGGCCGGATGAGTTTAAACAAAGCAATCCTGGCCTGGTGTATGCGCGTATCTCGGGTTACGGACAGGATGGGCCTTATGCCAGTAAGCCCGGTTTTGCCTCTGTCTGTGAAGGCATTAGTGGCTTTCGCTACGTGAATGGTAAACCGGGAGAAGCACCGATGCGGCCGAATTTGAGCATCGGCGATACTATCTCCGGTATCCATGCGGCGCTGGGTATCGTGATGGCCTTACTGGAGCAGAAAAAATCTGGCAAGGGCCAGGTGGTCGATGTGTCCCTGTACGAATCAATGTTTAATTTAATGGAGGCAGTAGTACCCGAATACGATGGCGCGGGTGTCATTCGCGAACCATCGGGGAGTACTGTAACCGGCATTGTGCCAACCAATACCTATCGCTGCGCCGATGCAAAGTTCGTCGTCATCGGTGGTAACGGCGATTCGATATTCCAGCGCCTGATGATCGCAGCGGGTTACCCGCAAATGGCCGAAGACTCGCGGCTGGCGTCAAACCCAGGTCGAGTCGAACACGAGGCGGAAATCGATAAGGCGTTATCGGACTGGTGCGCGCAAAATAATGCCGATGAAATCCTAGTGTCGCTGGAACAGGCAAGGGTGCCAGCCGGCCCTATTTACAATGTTGAAGACATGGTCAAAGACCCGCACTTCCAGGCTCGCGGGCTTTTCGAAAAAGTTGAAATCAATGGTAAGCCGTTGAGAATTCCAGCGATCCTGCCTAAGTTTGAGCGTACGCCTGGTCAGACGCGTTGGCCTGGAGGTGAACTCGGTAGCCACAATCAGGCGGTACTTGGGGACTTGCTGGATTTGAGTGAGGAAGAGCTGGCCAGGCTTTCGGGTGATGGTGTGATTTGAACCTGTTTGACAGGGATAGTATTTATTACGCTGGCCTGAGGCTCGACAGAGCCAGTGAGCAACGCAAGGATACTTTCTGGATTAAACAACAGTGGCAATTAGAGAGCTGTCGGGTGCTGTTGCTGCATGGCAACCGAAACCTTATGATCTGGAATCGAGATAGCAATCAAATGCCGCTTGCAGTCAGTCATAGTCGTGCAGAAGCAGCGTACCTATTACCTGAACTGGAAGCGATGGTATTTCTCGGGCAAGAAGGGGCAACACCAATATTTGCTGCCGATGTTTCAGATTGCGACGAAATCGAGGTGCTGGCTTTGCCGGGCGAGCATGAACTGGTCGACCTGCGCGAGGCCGGTTGGCTATTGAGTGCCGAGGAAGCTGCCTTGCTCGCTTACGCGCGGGGATTATTGTACTGGAACCGACATAATAGCTTTTGCAGCAATTGTGGTAGTGTCGCCGAAAGTCAGCAGGGTGGGCATGTGCGTCGTTGCACCAATGAAAAATGTGGCCGCTTGCATTTTCCGCGCACCGACCCGGCTGTGATCATGCTGGTTGAAGATATATCTGACCATAGCAATCCACGCTGTCTGTTAGGTCGTAACTCACGATTCCCCGCGAGACTGATGTCGACCCTGGCCGGGTTTGTCGACCCGCTGGAAAGCCTGGAGAAGTGTGTCGAGCGCGAAGTGTTTGAAGAGGCCGGTATCCGGGTTGACAGGATAGCATACCAGGCTTCGCAACCCTGGCCGTTTCCCTCATCGATTATGCTCGGCTTTCGTGCCCGTGCGTTGACTACGGATATTGATATCGATGGTGTCGAAATTGCCGAGGCTGACTGGTTTACCCCCGGGCAGCTCAAAAGCTTTGGCGAGTGGGGCGATGATGGCTGTGCTTACTGCCTGCCGCGACGTGATTCGATTGCGCGGTATTTGATCGAATCATGGATTAAAGATTTTGGCGCTGTAGCTGGGTGACAGTGCCCTGTATACTGGTCAGGCCACTTTTCGTGCTACTAAAGCTTCGGTTATCTGTGTTCGCAGTTTGTCCAACTCCTGTTCGTCGGTAATATTCTTACCATCGGGTGTGGTGAGATAAAAAATATCATCAATCTTTTCACCGAGCGTGGAAATCTTTGCATGCGTAATATTAATCTCCATGGTGGCGATAACGTTGGCAATTACTGATAGTAAACCCGGCATATCCATCGCGCTGATTTCCATTACAGTGCGACTGTTGAGGTAATCTTGTTCGAACTGGATTTCGGTTGGTCGGTCGAAGGCTTTTAATTGTCGCGGTTGGCGTTTGTGGCTGACGCTCTTGTATATGCTGTTTGACTGTAATGCCCTGATTAACTCAGCTTCGATATGACGAATGGTTGCGTTATCGGTTACTGCTTCACTATTTTGATCCTGAATAATAAAGGTATCCATGACCTTGTTATTCCGGGTGGTAAAAATTTCAGCATTAAGAATACTCAGGCCCAATGAACCGATAGTGCCTGTCACCTGCGAGAATACATAGGGATTTTCGTCACAGTAAACGAATACCTTTGTGGTTTTGGTGAATTTAGCCTGACGGATATTGACCAGAATATCGGTTTCGAGATTATTAAGAATGGTATTCACATGCCATTTGATTTCGAGCGGTCTGTGACGCAGAAAATAGTCACCGGGTAGCTGGTCGCATAATGCATTGATATCATCGATTGGGTAGGGTAGGTCCCGCATTTCGTCAAAGGCCGCATCACGGTTTTCCTGGACGATATCTTCGATGTCTGGTGCGATATCAATTCCTCGTCGAATTACCTGTTTGGTGGCACCGTAGAGTTGCTTGAGTAGCGCATCTTTCCAGTTATTCCACAGTTTGGGGTTGGTACTGCGGATATCTGCGACCGTGAGCAGGTAAAGATAATTGAGCATAGATATACTACCTACATGGCGGGCAAAATCTCGCACCACGTCAGGGTCACTGATGTCCTTGCGCTGCGCAGTGACCGACATGATCAAGTGGTCGCGCACCAGATGTGATACGACGCGTGTTTCTTTGCGATTCAAATTATGCTGCAGGCAAAACTGTGTTGCTTCGTCGGCGCCCAGTTCGGAATGGTCGCCGTCACGGCCTTTGGCGATATCGTGGAATAATGCCGCGAGATAAAGCAGGCAGGGATCTTCCAGCTCGCGATAAACCTCGTTGCAGAAAGGAAATTCATCTTCGTGTATATCGAGTGCAAAGCGGCGCAGATTACGAATTACAAATATGCTGTGTTGATCGACAGTATAGGCATGGAACAAATCGTATTGCATGCGCCCGGTGATTTTGCCGAATGCGGGAATGTATGCCGCCAGAAAACCGTATGAATTCATACGACGCATCTGGTGGGTCATGCCGCTGGGTGCGCTCATGAGTTGCATAAACAGGTGGTTGACTTCCTCATTACTGCTGAAGTCGTCGTCGACCAGGTAAAGGTGTTCGCGTACCAGCCGGATTGTCGAGGCGGTCACTCCATCGCATTTATCGTGTGTTGAAATCAATAAAAACAGTTCCACCAGCGCAGATGGTTGGCGTTTGAAAACATCGGCATCGCGTACTTCAATGTAGCGATTACGCAACATGAAGCGTTCGTTGATAATGGAAATCTTTTTCTGTGCGTCGGTAAGCAGGATTTCCTCTCGAAAAATCTGTAGCAGCATTTCATTGAGCCGTTCCAGTTCCATGATGGTGCGATAATACTGTTGCATGAACTGTTCTATGGCCTGATTATTCTTGCCTGCCTTGAACCCAAACTCGGTGGCAAGCTCGCTCTGGTAATCGAACAACAGTCGGTCTTCGCGGCGTTTCGCTAACCGATGTAAGGCAAAGCGGACCTTCCACAAGTGCTTCTGTCCAGCTTCGAGGATTTGGTATTCGTTTTCGGTGATAAACTCATGGTCAACCAGTTCACGCAGTGAGCGCGCACCAAAATGTCGTTTCGCCACCCAGCCAATGATCTGGATATCGCGTAATCCTCCGGGGCCTTCTTTGATATTAGGCTCCAGATTATAGGCGGTGTCGTTGTAACGCAGGTGCCGATTTTGCTGCTCTTCCAGTTTGGCTTCAAAAAATTTTCGTGAGGACCACATCTTTTTCGGTGCGATAGCTAGCTGGAATTTCTCATACAATGTAGTACTACCATGTAATAAGCGTGACTCGATCATATTGGTCATAACCGTGACATCGGCTTTGCCCTCACGAACGCAATCCTTAATGCTACGCACGCTGTGGCCGACTTCGAGGCCGATATCCCAGAGGAAGGTGAGGAAGGCGGAAATCTGTTCTTGCATATCCTTACCAGGTTTCTTTTCCAGCAATAGCATCAAATCTATATCCGAACCGGGTAACAATTCAACTCGACCGTAGCCACCGACTGCGATCAGACAACAATTGTTACGCTTCTGGGATTTGATAAAATCTTCGATACAGACATTTAATACTCGATCAATAACGCTGGCTTTCCGATAGACCAGTGTTTCAATTGCAACACCTTTATCAAAATCGTCGTAAAGACACTGGTTAGTTTTGTTCAGGCCTTCTATGATTGGGGCAATCTGCATACCAGTTGGTGTTTTCGCAGCATGCAAATATTGATCAATTTCCTGCATATTCATGCTTTTACAATCTGTCATCTGGGTGCAATGTGAGTACTTCGAAACCATCTTCGGTGACCAGATTGGTATGCTCCCATTGCGCGGAAAGGCTATGGTCTTTAGTGACTACGGTCCATTCATCTGGTAGTAGCTTTACATTGCGTTTGCCGAGGTTGACCATTGGTTCTATGGTAAAAGTCATGCCTGGTTTTAGTGTTAAACCGGTATCGGGGTTGCCGTAATGTAGCACTTGCGGGTCTTCATGAAACATTTTACCGATGCCATGGCCACAGTATTCGCGGACGATGCTACAGTTATTTTTTTCGGCGTGGGACTGAATTGCATAACCTATATCACCAAGGCGGATGCCAGGCTTGATCATTTCGATGCCAATTTTCATACACTCGTAGGCGATTCTTGTCAGGCGTTCCCCCTGGATGGTTGATTTGCCAACAATGAACATGGCGCTGGTATCACCGTGAAAGTCATCTTTAATAACGGTGATGTCGATGTTGATGATGTCGCCGTCTTTCAACTTCTTGTCCGAGGGTATGCCATGACAGACAACATGGTTGACCGAGGTACAGATCGAACGTGGGAAACCGCGGTAATCCAGAGGAGCAGGTATGCTCTTTTGCTCGTTAATCATATAATCATGGCAAATATCGTTCAACCGCTGCGTGGTGACGCCAGGCTTAACATATGGGGCTATCATTTTCAGTACATCGGCGGCCAGGCGGCCAGCGATCCGCATTTTTTCAATATCTTGCGGCGATTTGATTGATACACCCATATTTTTTTAGTCTCCTCGGTTGTTGGAAAAGGGGGATTATGGTATAAAGCGCGCGCCTTCGGCAACTACGAAGGCAAAATATCCCACACACATATCAAAACGTGATTATGGGTGCCTGAATTTTACCAGAGTTCAGGTCGTAATCATTGGATATGTGGAGGCTTAACCCTGGATAGTTTGACGATTAAAAACTATCCATGAATGACATCTGGAGAAACTTATGTCTAACGTCACAATGCGTGAAATGTTGGAAGCGGGCGTGCATTTCGGTCACCAAACCCGTTTCTGGAATCCCAAAATGGCGCCGTTCATCTTCGGCGAGCGCAATAAAATCCATATTATCAATCTCGAGCAGACCATGCCATTGTGCAAGGATGCAGTAAATTACCTGGGTAAGGTCGCCTCGAAGAAAGGCAAAGTATTGTTTGTCGGTACCAAACGCGCCGCCAGCGATGCCGTAGCCAAAGAAGCACAGCGTTGCGGTATGCCTTATGTCAATCATCGCTGGTTGGGTGGCATGCTCACCAACTTCCGTACCGTTCGCGCCTCGATCAAGCGGCTCAAGGAACTTGAGGATATGGCGCAAAGCAATAACTACGAAAAGATCAATAAAAAGGAAATCCTGCAATTATCCCGCGAGCAGGACAAGCTCGAAAAAACCCTGGGTGGTATCAAGGACATGGGTGGTTTACCAGATGTACTGTTTGTTATCGACGTGGGCTATGAAAATATCGCCGTACTGGAAGCCTGTAAGCTGGGTATTCCTGTAGTTGGTGTGGTTGATAGCAATAATTCCCCAGACAATATCGACTACATTATTCCCGGTAATGATGACTCGATGCGGGCCATCAAGTTGTATACCCAGATTGCTGCCGAAGCCATTTTGGTGGGTAAGGAAAATATTGCTGGTCCAGCCGATGGTGGCGCAGAATTAATCGAACTGGAAAGCGAAGACGCGCCAGCGCCTAAGGCGCCAGTTAAGATTTCTGCCAAGAAGCCTACCGTAGCAGCCAGTGCACCTGAAGAAGCAGTAGCCGAAGAAGCAGTAGCCGAAGAAGCAGTAGCCGAAGAAAAAACGGCTGAAGCAGCACCGAAAAAAGCAGCTACCAAAAAGGCGGCCACCAAGAAAGCAGCGACAAAAAAGGCTGCAACTAAAAAAGCAGCAACAAAAAAAGCAGCAACCAAAAAGGTTGCCGTCAAAAAAGCGGCAACCGAGGAGACCGACAAGTGACAATTACAGCATCTTTAGTCAAGGAGCTGCGTGAAAGAACAGGCTCAGGCATGATGGAATGCAAGAAAGCGCTGGTCGAATGCGATGGTGATATCGAAGCTGCAGCAGAGTTAATGCGCAAATCCGGCGCCGCCAAGGCCGACAAAAAGGCCGGACGCGTAGCCGCCGATGGTGCTATTAAAGTCGGTGTTAGCGACGATGGTAAGCTTGCTGCTATTCTGGAAATCAACTCAGAAACCGATTTCGTCGCCAAGGACGAAAATTTTCAGTCTTTCGCTGATCAGGTTCTGGCTAGCGTCATGAGTGAAAAACCGGCCTCGGTTGAAGCCTTGAATAGCCTTACTCTGTCTGGCGGACAGACCGTCGAGGAAGCTCGTCAGGCGCTAATCGCAAAAGTTGGTGAGAACATTCAGGTACGTCGTTTTGAAATCGTCGAATCAGATCAAACCATCGCTTCGTACTCGCACGGTGCGCGTATCGGCGTGCTGGTGGAAGCCAGTGCCGCTGCCGACATCAGCCGTGATATCGCGATGCATGTAGCTGCGGTAAATCCACAGTTCGTCGATGAGGCGGCAGTACCAGCCGAGTTTATCGAGAAGGAAAAAGCGATTTTTATAGCCCAGGCGGAATCCAGCGGCAAGCCGATGGAAATTATCGAAAAAATGATTCAGGGAAAAATGAAGAAGTATCTTGCTGAAATCACCTTGATGGGTCAAACTTTTGTCAAGAATGAGGATCAAACCGTCGAGCAACTGGTATCGAAAGCTGGTGGTTCAGTATCGCGCTTTATTCGCTACGAGGTTGGCGAAGGCATCGAAAAGAAAGTCGAAGACTTCGCTGCTGAAGTGGCGTCTCAGCTTAATAGCTAAAACTTAAAGGCCGCATTAGCGGCCTTTATTTTAATCGGAATATGTATGACAAAACTGCGATACAGACGTTTACTGGTAAAGCTCAGCGGTGAAGCGTTGATGGGCCAGCAGGATTTTGGTATTGACCCTGCGATGGTATTAAGTGTTGCAGAAGAGTTAAAGTTGTTGCTGCAGTCCGGCGTCGAGCTGGGTATTGTTGTCGGCGGCGGTAATATCTTTCGTGGTGCTGGGTTGGCGCAAGCGGGTGTCGATAGGGTGACGGCCGACCATATGGGTATGTTGGCGACCGTCATGAATGCGCTCGCGTTAAAGGATAGTTTGTTAAAAATCGGTCTGCGCGCCAGCGTTATGTCGGGTTTGAGTATGCCGCAGGTATGCGATGCTTACACGCAACGCGATGCGCGCGAAAGAATTGGTGCGGGTGAGGTCGTCATTTTTTCCGCTGGAACGGGTAGCCCGTATTTCACCACCGATACAGGCGCGAGTCTGAGAGCGGTTGAAATTCAGGCTGATTTAATGATTAAAGCCACCAAGGTCGATGGCATTTACAATAAAGATCCAGTCAAATACAGCGATGCCGTTCGATACGATGAATTATTTTACGATCAGGCCATCGACCAACGCCTGGCAGTGATGGATGTTGCAGCGATGATTCTGTGTAATGATAATGCACTTGATATGGTGGTATGCGATATTAACGAACCGAATGCCCTGTTGAATCTGGCAAAAGGTCAATCAGTCGGTACCCGAGTAACTCGTCAGGAGGTGAAGCGATGATAAATGAAGTAAAACAGGATGCTCTGAATCGCATGAACAAGAGTATCGAGGCGTTTAAGATAGAACTGTCGAAAATTCGTACCGGCCGGGCGCATGTCAGCCTGCTCAACCACATTACGGTTGATTTTTATGGTAGCGAAGTGCCCATCGGCCAGGCGGCAAACCTTTCGGTAGAAGATTCGCGTACGCTGGCGGTAACGCCCTGGGACAAGAGCATGGTGCCGGTTATCGAAAAAGCGATTCTGACTTCTGACCTTGGGCTCAACCCCTCAACTGCCGGTACCGTGATTCGGGTGCCGATGCCGCCACTCACCGAAGAGCGTCGTAAGGAGCTGGTAAAGGTGGTCAGGGAACTCGCCGAAAACGCACGCGTCGCGGTGCGCAATATCCGCCGGGACGGCAATAACGATCTTAAGGCGCTGGCCAAAGACAAAGATATTTCGGAAGATGAGGAACACAAGGGCCAGGAACTGGTGCAACAAGTGACCAACCAGTCCACCAATGAGATTGAGGCTTTATTGCAGGCCAAGGAAAAAGAGTTGATGGAAATCTAGTCGATGTCGGTACCTGCTCACGTTTGCATCATCATGGATGGTAATGGTCGGTGGGCGAAAAAGCGTATGATGCCCCGCACTGTCGGTCACAAAAAAGGTGTCGAAACCACGCGGCTGGCGGTCGAATTTTTCGCCAAAGCTGGTGTCAAGCACTTAACCCTGTTCGCCTTCAGTAGTGAAAACTGGAACCGGCCTGCCGAGGAAGTCGGCAGTTTGATGGAATTGTTTTTGCAGTCCTTACAGAAAAATACCCCGGAATTGAATAACAAGGGTATTCGTATTCGCTTTATTGGTGACCGATTTGCTTTTTCAGACTCGCTAATGGATGAAATCGGCATGACTGAAACGTTAACCCAGGATAATCAAACCATGACTCTGAATGTCGCCGCTAACTACGGTGGTCAGTGGGATATTGTCAACGCGGTTAAAAAGATAGCTATCAGGCTTGATTCCGGTGAACTGAGTACCACAGCCGTCAACCAGGCTTTGCTAGAGTCTGAATTGTCCCTCGCCGGAACCCCCGACCCTGACCTGTTCATTCGTACCGGAGGTGAGCAACGGATCAGCAATTTCCTGATCTGGCAGCTAGCCTATACCGAATTTGTATTTACCGATGTGCTCTGGCCTGATTTTTCTGAACAGGAAATGCAGGCGGCGCTGAATGAATATGCCTCGCGCCAGCGGCGATATGGAAAAACTGGTGAGCAGGTCGAGGCTATCTAGATCATGCTAAAGCAGCGCATTATCACTGCGGTTATTCTCGCTGTTATTTTTATTAGCAGTATCGCGTTTGATTGGGTGAATGGCTTATTTGCCATATTTCTGGCCGTGGCTGTTTACGAATTATCCATGCTTACGCTGAAACCAGGCAATGCTGTGTCGATCACCATGGGTCTTGTTTACGGCATTTTATTCTGGTGGATTGGGGTCGATATCGATCATTCGATTATTTATTATCAATCGATCACCGGGGCGGTGCTCTGGGTCAGTATTTTCCTGTATATGCTGGTTTATCGGTTTTCTGGCAAATTAAATGCTCTAGTACGCAGCTTCTATTTCCTGCTCGGCATAGTTTTGCTGTGGATATGCGTACATGATTTGCTATTCCTGTATCGAAGCTTTGATCAGGGTGGCTGGATGATGTTATATCTATTAACGCTGGTATGGGTTGCCGATATCGGCGCTTATTTTAGTGGTCGGCGGTTTGGTAAAAATAAATTGGCACCTGGTATTAGCCCGGGAAAAACCTGGGAGGGCGTCGCCGGAGGTGTCTTCGCCAATTTGCTGTGGATGTTGTTGGTATATAAATTAACCGAAGGCTGGGGGATGACACTGAGCTGGTTTGTCGGTGTTGGCCTGGCAACCTCGGTGATATCGATTGTCGGCGATCTGTTTGAAAGTATTTTGAAACGTGAAGCTGGTGTAAAAGACAGCGGTAAGCTACTACCCGGGCATGGTGGTGTACTCGACAGAGTAGACAGTGTCATCGCAGCAGCACCGATATTTGCCAGCGGTTTGTTTCTGGCTGGTGTAGTTTAAATGCAGCGTATCACCCTGTTAGGTGCAACTGGTTCGATCGGTCGTAGCACCCTCGATATTGTCGCCCGACACCCGAACCGTTACTCGATATTTGCACTGACGGCGAATCGCAATGCTGAGAAAATGGCGGTTCTGTGTCATCAATTCAACCCTGAATTTGCAGTGATGGCCGACGTTACAAGTGCGAAGAAATTAAAAACATTGCTGGACAATGAAAGGACAAAAGTACTAGCGGGCGAAGAGGAGTTGTGCGAAGTAGCATCCGAACCTGGGATTGATATCGTCGTTGCCGCCATTGTCGGTTCGGTGGGTTTAATGCCGACACTGGCTGCGGTGCGAGCTGGTAAGCGGGTATTGCTGGCCAACAAGGAGGCGCTGGTGATGGCAGGAGCTCTGTTTATGGATGAAGTTGCCGAGCACGGGGCTGAGTTGTTGCCGGTGGATAGCGAACACAATGCCATATTCCAGTGCTTGCCAGCAGGTTATAAAGTAGGCGCCAGACCATTGGGTATCACTCAAATTCTATTAACAGGATCGGGTGGTCCGTTTCGTGATTTGCCGATGGAAGCTTTCTCAACAGTGACACCCAAACAGGCCATAGCCCACCCAAACTGGGACATGGGGCCAAAGATATCGGTTGATTCCGCGACCATGATGAATAAGGGGTTGGAACTCATCGAAGCCTGCTGGTTGTTCGATGTTGGTGAGTCTGATGTTAACATTGTGTTACATAATCAGAGTATCATCCATTCGCTGGTGGCTTATAATGACGGTTCTGTACTGGCACAAATGGGTAACCCTGATATGCGTACACCGATTGCTCATGCGCTGGCCTGGCCGGAGCGGATCGACAGCGGTGTTGAACCTTTGGATTTGATTAAGGTCAGTCAGTTAAACTTTGAAGCTGCCGATACATTACGTTTTCCATGCCTGGCTTTAGCGCGGGCAGCATTTCGACAGGGTGGCACCAGTATGGCGATTTTAAATGCCGCTAATGAAATTGCTGTGGACTATTTTTTGTCGGAGCGGATTAAATTTACCGAGATAGCACGATTGATAGAGCAAGCATTAGACCAGGTAGCTTCGCATGCGGCCAACGATTTACAGGTTATTCTGCAGGATGATTTACGCGGACGTGAATTTGTATTGCAGCAACTTAAACAGATAGCTATTTAAAGTATTCCGTGGATATTCTTTCGATTTTGTACAACATTGCTGCATTCGTGATTGCCATCGGCGTATTGGTTACTATTCATGAATTTGGCCATTACTGGGTCGCCCGCAAAATGGGCGTCAAGGTGCTACGTTTCTCGGTTGGCTTTGGTAAGCCACTGCTGATTAAACGCGCGGGTGAGGACCAGACTGAATATGTGTTGGCGGCTATTCCGCTGGGTGGCTTTGTCAAAATGCTCGATGAACGAGAAGGTGATGTTGACACCGCTGAACTCGACCGGGCCTTCAACCGTAAGAGTGTCTGGCGACGTTTTGCCATCGTCGCGGCAGGGCCAGTTTTTAACTTTATTTTCGCTATTGCGGCTTATTATCTGATTTATCTCGCCGGTGTCGCCGGAATAAAACCAGTGATTGGTGAAGTCGCCGTACCGAGCCCGGCGCATAGCGCGGGTATCGTCATGCAAGATCGGATTCTTGCGGTGAATGGCATCGAAACACCAAGTTGGGAAAAGGCCCGGTTTACTTTGCTGGAGGAATCGATTGGGGCGCAGCAGATAACACTTAAAGTCCAGGGGGTGGATCTTCAGATACAGGATAAAGCTATCGATATCAGTAATCTGGGTCTATTGCAGGAAGAACAGATTGACCTCATGACTGACCTTGGATTATCCACCTGGCGACCGGATATTCCCCCTTATATTGATGAAGTTGTTGTCGGAGGTGCAGCCGAAGCTGCCGGTATTAAGGCTGGTGACAAAATTGCCGCTCTTGATGGTCAAACGATTCGTAATGTGAATCAATGGGTGGAGATTATTCGAGCTAATCCAGAACGAGAGCTGGATCTGGTAGTTAACCGCGATGGCCAACAGTTAGCTCTTAGCTTACGGCCGAGGTTGAAACAACAGGGCGGTGAAGCATATGGTTTTATTGGGGTAATGAATCGGGTTGAAATTCCAGAAGAAGTTCGCCTTGAAATGGAAGTTGTGGAACAATACGGCCCAGTTTCGGCACTACTCCAGTCTATCGACAAGACCTGGCGTATGTCCTGGTTGACACTGCGCGTTTTGGGTAAGCTGGTAATTGGCGAAGCGAGTGTTAAAAATCTCAGTGGCCCGATAACTATCGCCCGATATGCTGGTATTACCGCCAGAATCGGCCTGGAACAATTTTTGGGATTTCTGGCAATCATTAGCATCAGTCTGGGAGTATTGAATCTGTTGCCAGTTCCTGTACTGGATGGCGGGCATCTGTTTTATTATTTGATCGAAATAATAAAAGGTAGTCCTGTATCCGAGGCTGTCGAAGTGGCGGGGCAGAAAGTCGGTTTGGCTTTATTGTTCGGGCTCATGTCACTCGCTCTTTACAATGATCTGTTACGCCTGGTGGAGTAGATTTGAGAGGTATTGTACTAGTCGGTGCATTTGCACTGTTATTTGCTACGTTTTGTGCACGGGCGGATAGTTTCACAGTTGACCAAATCGAAGTAGTTGGCGCCAGGAAAATATCAATTGGCACGGTTCTCAATTATTTGCCAATCAATGTAGGTGAAGTTTTCGAAGACCAGCGCTCGGCCGAATTGATACGTGAACTATATTCCACGGGGTTTTTTGAGTACATTGAATTGTTACAGGATGGTAATACTCTGGTGATCAAGGTTCGTGAACGGCCATCTATTGCCGAAATCAATATCGAAGGTAACGATGAAATCGACGATGAGGTATTGGACCAGGCGCTTGACCAGGTTGGTATGACTCGTGGTCGTATTTTCAACGAATTGCAATTGACTAAACTCGAACTGGAACTACAACAACTCTATTACTCACTGGGAAAATATGCCGTCAAACTTGAGGCAAAATGGCGTAGCCTGGATGAAGACCGTATTGCCATCGATATTAATATCTCGGAGGGTGAGCCAGCATTAATACGTTCGATTAATATTACCGGCAATAACAGTTTTGAAGAGGAAGACCTGCTTGATGAATTCCAGCTTGAAACCTCTGACAGCGGCTGGTTTGCCTCTGATCAATATGCCAGCTCGAAACTCACGGGTGATCTGGAGAAGTTGCGTTCCTTTTATCTTGACCAGGGTTACGTGAAGTTCAATGTTGATTCCAAGCAAGTCTCTATCAGCCCCGATCGCAAGGATATCAATATCTCGGTTAATGTTACCGAAGGCGAACAGTTTACCTTAAAAAATATCGACCTCGCTGGCGAGCTGGTAGTCGATAAAGCTGAACTAATGGCTCTACTGTTATTTCGCGAAGGTGAGATATTTTCACGTAAAAAAGTAACGCGAAGTATAACCCTGATTCAGCGCCGACTCGGTGAGGAAGGCTATGCCTTTGCAGAAGTACGAGCCATGCCTGAATTAAATGAAGAAAACGATACCGTCAATCTCAGGTTGCTGGTGAAACCGGGTAAGAAAATAATGGTGCGGTTTATCAAATTTTCCGGTAATGATGGCACCCGTGATATCGTTCTGCGTCGTGAAATGCGACAAATGGAGGGAGAGATTTATCGCACCAGTAAAGTAGATCGATCGCGTACGCGTTTGCAACGACTAAATTTCCTCGGCTCGGTGGATTTACGTACTGTTCGTGTCGAAGGCCATGATGACAAGGTTGATCTTGAAATTGTAGTAACTGAACGATTTTCAGGTAATTTCACCATCGGACTCGGTTACTCGCAATCGCAGGGTGCAAACCTGATTCTTGGTCTGACACACGATAACATCTTCGGTACGGGTAATAGCTTTAGTGTCAATTTTGATAATTCTGACTCGACCCAAAGCTATGGATTTGCATATAATAATCCATTTTATACAGCAGATGGTATTAGTCGTGGCTTTAAGTTGAGCTTCACCAAGACCGATGCTGCAGAGGAAAATATCAGTAACTATTTAATCGACCGATATCAGTTGTCGATGAATTATGGTATTCCGCTGTCAGAATATAATCGATTACGTTTGGAATTCGGTTTGATGCAGAATAACTTGACCCTGTCGTCATCCGCGGCCAATGAGGTTTTTGAATATGTTATTGCAAATTCAGATGAGTACGATTCGAGTAGCAGTACAGCAGATATTGATGATGTGGAATTTGCCAGTGCATTTGGTTCGATGAGTCTTTCTAAAGACACCAGAAATCGACGCATATTTGCTGATAATGGCCATTTGAACAGCATCAAACTTGAACTATACGGTGGCGATCTTGAGTACTACAAGTTGCGCTATCAACATCAATCGGCCTTTTCGGTAACCGATGAGTTGACCTATAACTTTAAATCTAAAATCAGTTATGGTGACAGTTATGGTGAAACTACCGGCTTGCCATTCTTTGAAAATTTTACTGCTGGTGGAGTGCGTTCGGTGCGTGGTTATGAGCAAAATAGCCTGGGACCGCTGGATAG
>JAAENK010000175.1 GCA_024224415.1 Gammaproteobacteria bacterium
ACAAGACAAAACTTGCGTTTACCATTGCTATAGCGATGGGCGTATGTCCAATGCTGGCGCATGCTACGAACGGTATGAATTCTGAGGGCTCCGGGCCCAAGGGCCGCGGTATGGGTGGCGCGGGTGTAGCCATGGCCAATGAAGCACAGTCGATTATTAATAACCCGGCAGCTGTTACAGCACTGGGTAATCGTCGGGATATGGCTATGGGATTGTTTAGTCCGAATCATCGGGGGTTTGAGATAACTGGTAATGCATCCATATTCAATCAGGCGCAAACCAGCGATACGAACCTGTTTCCCATTCCTTTTTATGGCTTCAGCAAGTCACTCGACGATGGCGCTGCATGGGCATTTACCTTGAGCGCGGCGGGGGGTATGAACACCGATTATGAAACCAACTTTGGTGCCGTTGCAGGTGATCCAGGACATACTGGCATCAACCTGGCGCAAATGTTTTTCGGTGGCACTTACGGTGCAAAAATTTCCGATAGTACGTCGTGGGGTGTCACCGCCTCGCTGGCCTACCAACAGTTTTCTGCCGAAGGATTGCAGAGATTTGATTCTGCCGGAGTAACAACGAGTGTGGGTTCGGTCACAAACAATGGTACCGATAGCTCTACCGGAATTGGACTGAAAATTGGTTTTCTCGGTGATCTTGATAACGGCGCCACCTGGGGGGCTTCGTATCAACTCAAAACCGACATGAGCGAGTTCGATAAATATGTAGGTTTGTTCGCCAACCAGGGTGAACTCGATATCGCACCGACGCTGACCCTGGGTGTTGCTTATCCTGTCGGCGACGGTATGACGCTGGCGGTCGACTACCATTATATTGATTACGAGGCGGTAGATAGCGTTTCAAACCAGACAAGTTTATTTAGTCCTGGCGTGGTAATGTTTGGTGCAACAGATGGTCCTGGGTTTGGCTGGAATTCGATAAGTGTGATCAAGGTTGGTATTGAAGCACAGACTAGCCCGGGCATGGTCTGGCGCGGCGGCATCAATGTCGGCGAAAGTCCTCTTGACGAAAGTGGAGTGGAAATGTCTACATCGTTCCTGGTACCGGGAACAATCACTACACATCTGACCGCTGGTTTCACTATGCAACTCGAAGGTGGCTCAGAATTGACTGGTGTGTTCGTGCATAGTTTCGAAGAATGCCAGTCCGGTGATTTCAGTGCTAGTTTTGGTGGCGGTGAAATAGAAGCCTGTATGGAACAAAACTTCCTGGAAATAGGCTACGGCACCAACTTCTAGTCACAACTCACAGGAACAACCAACCTACAAAGGCCACGAATAATCGTGGCCTTTTTTTAATACTCAAACCAACGCTGGTTCGTCACTATCGTGCCGGTCACCTAGCGGATCCAGCTCTTCATGATAAGCCTCGATATGGTCTGAGACATGATCAGCTTCTTCGTAGCTGGCGATATGAAAAACAGCCTCACCTTCGAACACCAGGGGCAAATTAGTCTTACCGATGATGATGCCGGGTATCGGGCTTAACAGGGGTTCGCTGTTTTCACCCAGTGGGTCGTTGATATAGGCGAGTGTTTCCCCGGCTTCGACTTTGGAGCCCGAGGCGACCAGTGAACGTAATATGCCGCTTTGTCCAGCGCGTACCCATTGGCTGGCATTGGCGACAAGGGTTTGGGTATCTTTGTGTTTGGCGCTTTTCCGGCGCATGCCCAGGTGCGACATAACACCGAGCACGCCTTTGACACCGGCGCGGATTGCAACCTCTTCGAAGCGCAAGGCTTCGCCAGATTCGTAAAGTATGACCGGTATATCTTGTGCGCTGGCGGCGGCACGAAACGAACCCTCAACCAGGTTAGCATTTAAAATAACAGGTACGCCGAAAGCGCGCGCCATCGCCTCGGTGACCGGCTCGTCACTCAGCTTTGCCCGAATCTGTGGCAGGTTTTCACGGCTTACGGCGCCGCTGTGCAAGTCGATAACATGGGTGCAATGCGGAATAATTTCGGTCATCAAAATATTCGCTAAACGCGCCGCCATCGATCCGGTTTCAGAGCCTGGAAAAGAACGATTTAAATCGCGTCGATCGGGCAGATATCTCGATTTGGAAACAAAACCAAAGACGTTGACTACGGGGATGGCAATCAGGGTGCCCTTTATTTTGTTGATCAGTTTATGCGTGAGTATGCGACGGATAATCTCAACACCGTTGATTTCATCACCATGAATCGCCGCGCAAACCAGTAGACAGGGTCCGGGATTGCGGCCATGCACTACATGCACGGGCATGCTTGCCGCGCTATGCGTATAAAAGCTTGGTAATGGAATATCGATCGACTGGCGGCTACCGGGAGGTATTTTAATGCCGGCAATCTCGATGGCTGTTTGCATTAACCCTTGCCGCGGGTCTTGGTTTTTCCGGGCTTGCAGCTTTTTTCGATATAACCAATGATCATGCCTGCGACATCTTTACCGGTCGCACCCTCGATGCCTTCAAGGCCGGGGCTGGAATTCACCTCCATCACCACGGGGCCATGATTCGATCTCAGCAAATCGACACCCGCGACACTCAAACCCATGATGCGTGCTGCACGTACTGCGGTGGAGCGTTCTTCGGGGGTGATTTTTATCAGGCTGGATGTACCACCACGATGCAGGTTGGAACGGAATTCACCTTTCGGCGCCTGGCGTTTCATTGCTGCGACCACCTTGCCATCGATAACGAAACACCTGATATCTGAGCCACCGGCTTCCTTGATATATTCCTGCACCAGGATATCGGCCTTCACCCCCATGAAACCTTCGATAACGCTCTCGGCGGCTTTTTGGGTTTCGGCGAGTACTACACCGATTCCCTGCGTACCCTGTAAAAGCTTGACTACCAGAGGCGCACCGCCGACCATTTTTATGACGTCCTTGATATCATCCGGTTTGCTGGCATAGCCAGTGAGTGGCATACCAATACCTTTGCGCGATAACAGCTGTAGTGAGCGCAATTTGTCGCGAGAGCGGGTTATCGCCACAGACTCATTTAAGGGCGCCACACCCATCATTTCAAACTGGCGCAAAACGGATGCCCCGTAATGTGTTACCGATGCGCCAATTCGCGGAATGACTGCATCGAATTCTTCCAGTACTTCTCCCTTATAATGGATCGATGGCTTGTGCGCAGCAATATTCATGTAGGCGCGTAATACGTCGATCACTTTAATCTGGTGACCACGTTCTTCTGCTGCTTCGATGATACGGCGCGAAGAATAAAGTTTTCGGTTTCTCGACAATAATGCGATTTTCATGCATGCGACTCCGTTTTTGAACGATAAAGATTGTGAGGTTTGAGCTTGCCATTGAGATAGGAAGAACCGGGTTCAACCAGGACTCTCTGATCCATAGCACGACGCCCCAATAACATGCGGAAACGCATAGTATCACGGTTAGTCAGGGTTAGTTCAATCGGCCATTGATGCTCACCAATCACTAGCTGGCTCTCGATTACATAACGCATTTCCCTGTGACCACCGGAATCACTTACTTCGCGAAAGTCAATTACGGGTGCATGGCATACCACTTCCAGATCGAAATTGCGTTGAATCGGGTGAATACCAAATTTCACCATGTTGACGCCATTGTCTTCATAGGCTTCGGTATAGAAGGCATGCAGGGCTGAGGTTCTTGCGCCGGTATCGACTTTTGCCTTGATTGCGGGTAACCCCAACTCGGGCAGGGCAACCCATTCACGCCAACCGAGACGGATAATGTTGTTATTGTTTTCGGTCATGGCCCGAAGCATACCTGTGACAATTCAAATACTAAAGTCTTCAGTGCAGCGATTGATCAGCTTTTCAATCATCTGGTTGCAAAATTGCATTTGCTTGCGACTAACAAACTCGTCGGGCTTATGCGCCTGATCGATGCTGCCGGGGCCGCAGACGACACTGTTAATGCCAAGTTGTTGATCGAACAAACCGGCCTCGGTACCGAAACTGGCATTGTCGCCGAACTCGTTGACCGGGTTGATCGACTGGGTATAGGCGACAACCTCGGAATTGCGACTGGTACTCAGCCCGGGATAATTCGAGATTGACGAAAAACTGATTTGACTACCTTCAAATCGCTGGCGCATATCGGCCAGTAATACGTCCTGTGCAAAGTGTTTGACTTCGTGCACCAGAGAGTCGAGATCGTCCTGTGGCAGGTTGCGAATTTCAAATTCGAACTGACATTGTTTGGGTACAATATTAAGCGCAGTGCCACCTTTGATATTACCGACATGAAAAGTGGAATAGGGGACAGTATAGGTATTATCAAGCTGTTGTCTTTGCTGAACTTCGGCATTCATTTTATGGATAAATGCAATCAGTTCTGCCGCATATTCAACGGCGTTGACACCACGATTAATATAAGCCGAGTGACAGGATGAGCCGATCACTTCAACCTGAAAAGCCGCCTTACCCTTGTGGCCGAGCACCATCGCCATGTCGGTAGGTTCACCAATTAAACCAATTTTTGGCTTCACTTCAAAACCGCTCATGGCGTCGATGAGTTTCTTTACCCCGACACAACCGATCTCTTCATCGTAAGAAAACGCCAGGTGTAGTGGTGTGGCAAGTTTGTGAGAAGCCATCTGCGGTACGCCCGCGAGTACGCAGGCGAGGAAGCCCTTCATGTCGCAGGCGCCACGTCCGTAAAAAGCCTCGTCGTCGGCTTTCATCTGGTAGGGATCACTATGCCAGTTCTGGCCACTGGTGGGCACTACATCGGTATGCCCCGAAAGCATCACGCCAGCCACATCGTCGGGCCCGATGGTGGCGAATAAATTGGCACAGGATTTGTCGTCGTTATAAACCAGTTTCGAGTGAACCGAAAAGTCATCGAGATAGTTGCGAACAAAATCGATTAGCTCAAGGTTCGATGTGGTGCTGGTGGTATCGTAGGCGATTAATTTTCCCAGCAGCTGTTCGCCGTTTAACTGAGTCATTATGGATCTCCAGGTACTACATATGAGCGGTTAGTTCGATCAAGCATAACATGGTTGTCGGGAAGTATAGCTTCTATACCTGATTCCAGGCTCACTTCATATTGGAAAGGCTATCTGTTGCAACTAGAACAGGGAAGTGTTATAAGCAAAACCAGTGCATACTGGGAGGGATATCCATGGCAATCTATCTGAACAGCACAAATTTTCCAGCCGATTCCGGTACAGAATCGCAGACTCTTGAAGATGATCTGAATAGCCTGCTGGAAAATGATTATCACGGGAATTTTTTTGAAACTCTGGGTTGTTATCAACGCATTCTGGCAGATAACTGTCAGCGAGGGCGCTGGGCGGAAATCAATAGTAAATTAGAAACATTGTTCAAGTGCGGAACCTCCGAAGTCATCAACGGCCCAATGATCGGTATTCCGGTATCGATACGCGACAGCGATTATTTTAAAGAAGCTGGCGAGTTAAGGGGCAACGAACGTTCGGTTATTGCTAGTATAGAGTGGATGGCGACGGCCTGGAATGCAACACTTGCCGATACAGGCCTGTGGATGGGCAAAACATTTGAACCGGTATCACACGAAATCGTGGCTGGAAAAACCGATAACGATACGGAAATGATGGACATCTTTGATGAAACATCGACTCGTATCGGACGCAACTACTTTCGTCAACCACCCGATCCTGACACTCTTCAGGCTATTGCCCTGCCTGCCTTGACACGGCTATGGAAACTGAAAGATCGCCCGTTGAGCCCTGATACGGAAGGCTTTGACGGCGAGTTGCTGGTGGAAAACCTGGAAAAGGAACAGGCGATCCCCTACAGTAAAACCGGCGGTTATTTTCTCTGTAATCACGGCATGTCGTTCGTTCCTGAAATGAATAAAAAAGAAGTATACCAACTCAATTACCGTTGGCCTGCTCTTGGTCCAACCTATCCAATGACACGTCTGGTCGATGAACTGGTTCGTATCGATGATGGCATCTATCTGGGACAGTTGATCTATGCTACACGCCACTTCAGCCTGGGTAGCTTTACATTGCCAGGTGGTCAGAGGTTATCGCTTGGTGAAGCATACCCACATCATTCCCTGCTCGCCAGGGTGGAGCATACTCTGCCAATTGATCTGTCCGGAAATGAAAATTACTATGGCTACCAGAATAACGGCTACTTCCTGATGGTCGACCCGGCTTATGCCAGGGCATTCTATGCTGACGATGCGTTTCCACAGCTGCGACCACAACCTGGTGAGATCGCATACAGAGAACTCGGATATGACCAGGCAACAACTGCATCAAGTGATACAGGCGTACAGAAAGATACTGATATTATGGACTGGGCTAATGACTGGAAAAGTGACGACACATTGAAACACAAATTTACCACCCTGCTACTGGAAGATTCACCCAAAGGTGGGGAAGATGACGAAGTAACTGGAATGCTTCTCGAAAGTGAGTCAGTGTTGCAGATGCTAAAGCGCATCAGTGGTGAGATTTCGACCCAGAGCAATCCGAGGGATGAACTAAAGCATTTCGAGAAACTGAATCGCCTGTTCCGCCGGGGCGTGGCCCCCACGGTCGAATGTGGTCTTTTCCAGGGGCATGGCGAAAGAGGGTACAACACTCGTGTGAATAGCGATGAAGTTGGCGACTGGTACGGTGAAGCAGTACGTAGCACAGGTTTCGATTACTATCATGGAGCTACTCTAAATCTGCATTGTGGTTTCGGCGAAACATTTTGTCCTGATCCAGATGACAGGCCTGATGATGACCATATTTTCCCCAGCAAACTTTCAGATATTCTGGAAGTTCACAGAGCACCCAATATGCTCAACATGATGTGGCACAACATTGGCAAATATATCTTTCCATGGGCCGGTAAGTCCTATGAAAAAATATCGGGACGGAAGTTGAGTATGTTTCTTGATGAGAGCGACGATCTTGCCGACCGTTACCCTGAACGGGTACGAGAACTTAAAACTCATCTGGCCAGTGCGCCGCATTATGCCCTGGTGAAGAAGAACAGGAATCATCACTGGGACGATAATGGTAGTTATGCCAGACATCTGCAAAATGGCACCTGGGATCAGGGTATGTCAGATGAAGACAAAGCATTCTGGGAGAATGAAGCAGCATCCCACTGGGTTGATGGCAACAATATTCAGGACAAACGTATTGTGGCTGCCGATCCGCTGATGCGTATCGTCGACATGAATTACCGCATTCCGGATGACTCATTACAGGCCGTTTCCGATGCCGGCCCTTCACCATTTGCACGTCAGGGATACATTTTCCTCGGTGTGGATGAACGTGAATCGATCCTGCCGATGAATAATGGAGATCACAAAAAGACAGTTTTCCAGTTTCATTACCGTTTCCCCATGATCGGCGGTCCGGCCCCGATTGGTTTGTGTCTAGATGAAATAGTAGAGATTGCCGATGGTCTTTATCTTGGACAGCTGATCTATTCAACGGCGCTGAATGTGCCATTCCATTCTTCCGTTGATTCGACAGAATACAAATATCAGCTGTTCGGCTATTTCCTGCTACTCGATGATGTGTGGCAGAAACACAGGTTGGCAATAGGCCTGGATACCATACATTAAAGGCAGGAGGGCTCACTATGAGTGATGATAATCTAAGCCGTGGCGGCATACATATCGACCTTGAAAAAGGCTCTGCAGATATACCTGTAATCGACAATGTTTCGACGTTTCCGATCACCAACATCACGCCAGAAAAAATCAAAACATTTGATGATCTTGCTCTGAGTCATATCCACCTGAGTGATTTCCCGACCGTAGAAGCCTGGCGCAAGCAGCTCTTCGATCCTGAGTGGATTCCGGAGATTTGCGATGAATTGCCACGCTTGCTGACCGAATTCCTGCGCAAACCGGAAAACGAGGTGCTTCCATACACAACAAGGCGCGCTCTGGCACTAAGTCACGTGTTCTGTAACAAAACCGCACTAGTACGGGAAAGCGATCTTTTACCCGGCCAAACTACAACCAGTTTTGTCGGCCCTATTATGCATATGGATATGAGTGGCTATTGCATATGGCCCGAGCTGGAAACCATCTCCAGACGTGCGCAGAATCCATTCAATATCAAACCAGACGTAGCCAAACGCTTGAATGATGAAATTTTCCCCTATTGGTTGGAACGGCGTCCGGTGCAGGAGGCAGCGCGTTACAACGATTACGACACCGCGGATTACATTGAAGACGGCCGTGATGATGTGGATGGTGGCCTTTTTGATGGCACTGTATCTATTGATCCGCCATTGAAAAAAATTGCTGGTGAAACCCCGAAGTGTCAGGAGCTGTTTGAACGGGTCGCTTTCTACCTGACTGACAAGGCCACCGCAGTTTCCCATACCACACCTGATTTCAGTCGTGTACTGAAATATGGTCTGGATGGCCTGATTGTTCAGGCTCGGCAGGATATTGATAATGGCGAGACTGACACAGAGAAGAAAACTGAATTTGCTGAGGCTGTGATTATCGTATTTGAAGGGGTGCTGGTCTATGCCCAACGATTAGCTGATGCAGCCGATGCATCGGGAAATATGGATCTTGCTGCTATCTGCAGAAAAGTGCCTGCTCAGCCGGCAGAAACGCTGTCGGAAGCCGTCACAGTGGTATGGATCATGTATCACCTGCTGTTGCAGGAAAATACCAACTTTGGGCTTTCTATCGGGAGGCTGGATCAGACACTTAACGAGTTTTACCTCAATGACTGGCGGCAACAGCCGGACGGTGAAGCAAAGACAGCCTACACCAGGCGTGCAGTAGAACTGATGTGCCACTTTTTCCTGCGCTGTTCCGATCATGTGCCATTGTCACCCGAAAGTGCAGAAGTGCTATTTGCTGGCAGTGGTTCAAATCAGGCTCTGACGGTTGGTGGTACCCGGCTTGAGAATGGTGAAACTGTCGATGCAGTCAACGACATGACCTACATCATTCTCAAAGCTACCGAAATGCTCGCCATCCGTGATCCCAATGTACACGCTCGCTATCATATGGAAGTGCATCATCGTGCCCCTGATGGTTCGCCATTGTCTACAGGAGCAATTGATCCTTATCTGAAACGTCTCTGTCAGGTTAATTTGACCACCCGAGCCACGCCTGCATTACATGGTGATGTCCCGGTGATTCGAAGCATGGCAGGCTACTATGCTCGGCATGACGGTATAGACTACAAAGAAGCGCTAGCGGATGCCCACGATTACGCTTCCATCGGTTGTATTGAGCAGAATGCTGACCATAAGCATTTTGGCCATACCGGCTCTACACTGGTGGTTTTACCGAGTGTACTGGAGTTGGCAATGTTCGGTGGAAAACATCGCAGCGATGGTATTGGCAAGAATGATACGAATCTGTTTTACGACAACATTGAATATACCTCGCCGTTACTAACCGAGATGACATCGATGCAGCAGTTTATAGACGCTTTTCGTTTTCAGCTCGATGAAATGGCGCGTCACTGTGTGCAGTTCAACAATTATCTTGGTCGCTCCCTGGAAAAAGTGCGTCCGTCGCCTCTGCTCTCTGGGTTGTTCGACGGGCCAACCAATAAACCGCAAGATAGCGGTGCTAAATTCAGGGATGTTGCTTCCGGTGGCGCCAAGTACAATTCCTCCGGCGTGGCCATTATTGGTTTGGCCGATGTTATTGATTCTTTCTGCAGCATTGATGCACTGGTTTTCAGTGGCAGGATAAGCGCCAGTGAATTGATTGCGGTACTGGATGCCGATTTTGATCAGGATGGCCTTTCTCGTAGCGAAGAACATGGATTTTTAGAAGACCTCGGTGACCGACTTCGACATCTGTTAGGCGATGATGAGGAAAACGCTGCCGAGGTGATATCGCCTGAGCGGTTACAGGAGATTACCGAA
Organism: Gammaproteobacteria bacterium; assembly: GCA_024224415.1. Classification (GTDB taxonomy): domain Bacteria; phylum Pseudomonadota; class Gammaproteobacteria. Next base: position 9,860 of record JAAENK010000175.1, read on the forward strand.
GCCATCAAGTTGGCTCCCAAGTACGGGGCTGGTGTCGACCAGACTCCAGGTGCACTTTATGACAATACTCTGGCGGTTAAATACACCAACCTGCTAACCAAAATGATTCAGGAAGTCTTCTTCAAATACCGTACCCACCGCGGTGGTCGTTATCTGACCGGTTACTGGAGCATGACCAATCATGCCGGTTTTGGTATGCTAACCCGTGCCACACCCAATGGTCGACAAGCCAACAAGTCATTTGCCAGCGGTATCACCCCGTGCCCCGGTATCGTCAAAGCCAACGGCGATCCGGTGATGTTGCTTGACCATATGTTATCGGTCGCCAGCATCGATGCTAACACGGTGCAAAACGGTTACACCTACAACCTGAGTCTTACGCCACGGGGCAAAGGTTTCTTCAATGAAGATACTGAGCTGTTCGCTACCCACATGAAGACTTTCATGGATCAGGGTGGCGTCCTGGTTCAGCTCTGTGTGACCTCAATCGAGGACTTCATAAAGGCTAACGAAGTGGCTACGGCAGCGGAAGAGAAGGGTGCTGGAGAAGCAGAACGAAACGCGCTGGTACCCTACAAAGATCTGATGATCCGCGTGGCGGGTTACTCGGCTTACTATGTCACTCTGAGTCCCCTTATGCGCCAGGAAATTATTGATCGCGCTAATTTCGACTTGAAGGGCGGTGTCGAACAACATAGAACCACGGGAGTCTAATATGCATGCAACCTTACCTGCAATGCCACAGGGCATTCATTATATTCTCAAATCTGGTGTTGATCAGGGTGAGCTAAGCGGTCGTCTGGCTGGGATGCTGGATCGAGCCGAAGGCAAGATGTTAGCAAACGGTATGGCCTTGCTGGTCAAACTGGGTTTTGGCTTTCTGGCCTCCGAAGGTATAAGCGACAGCAAGGCAGAAAAAGCAAAAGCTTTCTTTGAAGAAAACTTTGTCATGACAGACCCAAATGCCGAAGGCGGCAGACGTTACTATCAGGGGCGATTTTTAATTCGCACCAGGAAGCCAGCGGACCATATGAATGTATGGATTCGTTTCTGCCCAGATCCTGATGCGCTGTACTGGCAAACCCCCGCAGGCTTACGCTTCAATCCAGCTGCGATTGTTGATTCACAGGCATTGAGTGAGGAAGAAGCCGAGGCGATTGAACATGATCCGGATCGCTGTGACCTGATTATTCGATTCAGGGATACAAAAGCCATTCTTGGTCTGGTTCAACGCCCGGATGCTGATGTCGTACAGCTGTTGCTGGAGAACCTGGTGCAAATCACCGGTAATTTTGGCCACATGTTTAAATTCGGCGCTATCGGCAAGAGTGCCCAGATGATACTGACAGACTAATGAGTGACAAGGGCCTCGTTTTCGACATTAAGCGGGATGCCAGTGAAGATGGTCCTGGCATCCGCACAACTGTTTTTTTTAAGGGTTGCCCCCTCTCCTGTGTCTGGTGCCAGAACCCGGAAGGTAAACTTTTCAAATCAGAAACTGACATCAATGGTGAGCAAGTTGGTAGCTGGATGACAGTGGATGAACTGCTCTACCGATTGCTGCAGGATAAACCTTTTTTCACTTCCACTGGTGGTGGTGTCACCCTTTCTGGCGGTGAAGCGACGATGCAGATGGATGTTGCCAGTCAGTTGCTGCAAAGGCTCAAGGCTGAGGGAGTGCATACAGCCATCGAGACCAGCGGTTTCTTCAAATATGATCGATTTCGCGAAACCATGCTGCCGTGGCTGGATTTGATCTATTTCGATCTCAAGTTGATTGACGATGCGGAAAGCAGGATGTACTGCGGGCGCTCCAACACCAGGATTCTGGAAAACTTTTCACGTCTGCTGAAAAATGCCGATATTCCGATCATGCCGAGAATTCCTCTAGTCCCTGGTATAACAGCAACCGAGCAGAATTTGCGCGGTATTGCAGCATTTCTGGATCAATACAATGTCAAGTCATGTTCGCTGATACCGTATAACCCGCTTTGGAAAGACAAGCTGCAAAAGCTAGGAATTGAGTCTGCTTACAACCATAGCAGTTTCATGACGCTGAACGAGCAGCGTTCCTGTGCTAATTGTTTTACAAGCTGATCAAACCGGGAACATTCTTAATCGGAAATGAACGACCGAGAAATAATTAACCAGCTGAAAAACCTGGCAAACCCTACTATCGCTGAACATTCACAGCGGTTTTTCAAAACCGCAAAAGGTGAGTACGGTTATGGTGATGTCTTTCTTGGTATTCGCGTACCGGTTATTCGCAAAGCGGTAAAACAGTATAAAACCGCTTCGTTGGCTACAGCTGGAAAACTATTAACATCCAGCTATCACGAAGTACGACTTTTTGCCCTGTTGTTGCTGGTTTTTCAGTTTTCCAAAGCCGATGCGCAGGGTCAGGAAAAAATCTACCGGCTTTACCTGGACAATACGCGTTTTATTAATAACTGGGATCTTGTTGACAGCTCTGCGCATCATATCGTTGGTGGGTATCTGGCCAACAGGGACAGGCACGTTCTCTATCGCTTGGGCCAGTCAGAGTTATTGTGGGAGCGTCGCATCGCGGTTATGACGACATATTACTTTATCAGGCAAGGTGACTTTTCTGACTTTTTAAATCTGGCGAAATTGTTGCTTGATGATCCTCATGATTTAATTCATAAAGCAGTCGGTTGGATGCTTCGAGAAGTGGGCAAGCGTGATGTGGATGCTGAAGTTGAATTCCTAAACCGACATTTTCAGGCAATGCCGAGAACCATGCTACGTTATGCTATTGAAAAGTTTAGCCAGGCTGATCGGTTAAAGTATTTGAATGGATGAAGGTTAATGAAAATCAGGAGGTTTAAAACAGGCGACAAACAAGCGCTTATCGACCTTTGGGATACAGTCTTCCGGGATGATCCGCCGCATAACGAACCTTCGAAGGTCATCGATGCCAAGCTTGCGGTCGATGATTTAATCTATGTCGCTGAAAATGATGGCCGGGTTATCGGTGCTTGCATGGCTGGTTACGATGGCCATCGTGGCTGGTTGTATGCGGTAGCGGTTTTGCCGGAAAATCGTCATAGTAGTATCGGTCGACAGCTTGTTGAGACTGCTATGCAAGCACTCGCCGAGTTGGGTTGCATTAAAGTGAATTTACAGATTCGATCTACCAATACCGAAGTTGCGGCATTTTATAGGTCTTTGGGGTTTTCCGTGGAAGACCGGATGAGTATGGGTATGTTGCTGTCGTCCTAAGCTTGTTGAACTAGTACCCGTACTTCTGCAGTCACCAAATGCGGCAACTCACGGTGACGACCCGGAGCAATGCCGAAAAAAGCCGTTTGCAAAATCTGTAAAATATCACCATGTGCGATAAGCAGGCAGGTTTCTGCGCTGAATTGTGCTTCACATTCCAGGATCACTGCGCTGGCACGTTGTATCACCGAGTTGACTGATTCGACACTGTATTGATTGTGTTGTGGGTCTTGCCGGTCAAATGTCCAGATTTCTTCGTAGCGGTTGTCGGGCCCTAGCTCCAGCTCGCCGAAAAAGCGTTCACGTAGTCGCGTTTCAAAACATATTTGATTATTGCTCTTAAGCCTGGCATAAACAATCTCAGCGGTTTCCCTGGCGCGCTTAAAGTCGGAACTAATGATACGCGTGGTAGCATCAAGCAGGCTGGTTTGTATGCCTGCTTCGACCTGGCTGCATCCGGTGTCGCTTAGGCCGTATTGGTTTAAACCATTGTCAGGATGGCTGACAATCAGGCCGGCGATGTTGGCCAGACTCTGGCCGTGGCGCATTACGTGATAAGTATTCCTTAATACTGGCAGTTGTATTGCTCCTACCATGCCAGGTACTTACAAAGATAGTTGGGGATGGCGTCGGCAGGTGCAACAGCCTGAAGTGACTCAAGGGAAAGTGGCAACAGGTCATCCCGGTGTATGCCAGTTGCAATCATGCAGGTATCCAGTCCGGCCTGTTGTCCGCCGCGAATATCGGTTGCAAATGCGTCGCCGATGGCCAGTACCTGCGAAGTCGGTAATTGTAATAAGGACATGGCTTCTCGATAAATAGGTGCATATGGTTTGCCGTAGTAGATGATTTGGTTTGCCCCCAGTTGCTGGTAACGTTTTGCCAGGGCACCAGCACAAATGCCAGCCTTGCCATCGCGGATGGCGACAAGGTCGGGATTGGCGCAAATCATCGGAATGTCGAGTGAGGCTGCTTTGGCAAGTAAGTCTTCGTAGGCGGAAGTATCTGGCGGGTTGTCAGAAGCTGCGCCGGTATTCAGGATAAAATCGGCCAGACCAATTTCAATTACCCATTCCAGCTTGAGGCCTTCGATTATGCCACGGCTTCGTTGTGGACCTAGATAGTAGCCATGTTTCCCCGGCAAGTCAGCTTGAAGCATTGCCTTCCAGGCCAACTCTCCAGAACTGAGCATGCCATGGTAATACTCGGGCAGGATTTTATGCGTTCGTAGTTCTTCAACCATTGCATCTAGGCGGCGAGCCGCATTCGATAGAATGATTATTTTTTTATCATACTCCTGCAGTTTTAGCAGGCACTCGAGTGCCTGCGGATACAGCGAATTGCCATCGTGCAGCACACCCCAGACATCGATAAGAAAACCTCGGTAACGCTCATGAATGATGCCTAGCCCATCTATGATATGGGTTGCTGAGATGGCTGTGTTGGGCAAAATATCGACACTGCGCTTCTGCTTGATGAGGCTCGTATTCTGCTGTATTGTGAGCGCTGTTACAATATGTTCAGAGTCAATCCGAGTGGTAATTTTTATGACATTCTGAGCTCGACCCAATAATAAATAATCAGAGGAGAAGCAATCATGTCAGCATTACTATTTAAATCGCTTAAGTTTATTGCGGCGCTCGCCATACTCAGCTTTACTTTTCAGGCCAATGCGGCCGACTGCCCGCGTGGTACGCTGGATAAGCAGTTCTGTGACCGCGATGGCAATTTAACAGCCGACTTGCCGACAGATCCATCAGAATGGGTCGACCCGGACGCACTGATTTTTGCCTATACACCAGTTGAGGATCCGGCTGTTTACAAATCCGTCTGGGCTGGTTTTATCGATCACATGTCGAAGACCACCGGCAAGAAAGTCATCTTCTTCTCGGTTCAGTCCAATGCTGCTCAACTGGAGGCCATGCGCTCAGGCCGCCTGCATGTAGCGGGCTTCAACACAGGCTCTAATCCAATTGCGGTAAGCTGCGCCGGTTTCGTTCCGTTTGCGATGATGGCCTCACCCGATGGTTCGTTTGGTTACGAGATGGAAATCATTGTCCCCGTCGACAGCGACATTAAGTCGCCTGCCGATATCAAGGGCCGTACACTGACTTTCACGTCTCCAACATCGAACTCCGGCAACAAGGCTCCTTCGGCATTGTTAAAATCAGAATTTGGACTGGTTAAGGATGTCGATTTTAAAACCAATTTCTCGGGA
>JAAENK010000176.1 GCA_024224415.1 Gammaproteobacteria bacterium
GGTGGCGGGCACCTCGATTTAATGATCGCCCGCATAATACACAAACACAGTCATTCATGAGCAGTAGCGACATAACCCTGGAATCAATACACGCGGCATACGAGCGCATTTGCGGCAAGAATATCGATATGAAACTACACCAGAAAATAATCAATAAACAGGACTACGATATTTAAACATCTGTCAGGTAACGGCTAATTCGAGTCAGAGTTAAATAGAGGAACTGGCGTCTCGCATTACCAACGCCATGCATGTCACCAATCTTAAGGGCGCGTTGAATCTCGGAAATCTCATGTTGTAGATTTCCGACTTCTTCCTTCCAGTCGAGCTTGTGCAGGAATGTCAGCCAGATGCGGGCCGCCCGATAGTAAAGCAAATCAGTAGTTTCGCGTAGCGCATGATTACCTATCTGGCCCAGTAGCAATTCGTGTAATTCATTACAGATATTTGCGTAACCGCGTTGATCTAACGAGTTTTGGTGTAAGGCTTCTGTGCGGCAGCGCAGATCATTAAGGGCATCTATTACCCTGGGGGATGGTTCCAGCGGGGATAAGTCACCAGCCATTTCGGCAAGACGCATACGCAATTCATATATATCCTTAAACATTTTAAAATCGAGATCGGTGACAATAGTGCCAACACCGTTACGAGTCTCGACCAGTCCCTCATAATTCAACCGCAATAATACGTTTCGTACTGGCGTACGGCTAACCTCAAACTCTTCCGCAAGCAGGCCCTCGTTGAGTAGTGTGCCGGGTTTATAGTCGAGCATGCAGATACGCCCACGAATTTCCTTGTAGATTCGATCAAAACGCTCGGCCTGGTTCTCACTTTGCCTGGTCAACTGGATTGCCCCCAGTCCAGGTGAAATAGCTGACCATAACCGTCTATCTTGTCGTTGATGTTGGCGCGGCGTAAGCAATCCCACATCATCGCCTGGTTAGAGCAGATCACCGGCTTACCGGCTGCATCTTCGATTTCCTGCAATACATCGAGAGTACGAATACCACCGCAACTGACAAAAATAGCATCGGCATCAGGTCGATCCACGCTGAGCACAAAATCACGAATAAACGATGGTTTAATACGGCCCATAGCCTCGCAGTCAATGATATTTAAACCCTGTATATCGAGCACATCGAAATCCTTTTGCTCAAGGTATACTGCTTCCATAGTATTGATTTCATCGAGGTACGGGGTTGCAACGACAATTTTCTGTGCTTCGAGTCGACGCAAGGCGTTCACAGCACCGGTAACCAGAGTAGAGGCTTTGGCCCATGGCGCACCCCTGCTGATTTCTTCCCGTACCCGATCTTCACCAATCACGATAGATCCGGAAGTGCAGGCATAGTAGATCACGTCCGGACGTGCCTGCGGCTGAAGAATCGAAGCCGCCTCAGCCATACCGTCGATTTGCTCAGCCAGCCTCGCGATATTACAATCATTGTGGGTTTTCAAACGGGTAACACTTGGACCAACTCCCTCCGGGCAGAGGCGGAATATATTTTCCTCCATAACGAGATCCATCGAGAGAATGATGAAACCGAGCAATGCACGATTGTGGGTACCATCGTCATATACTACTTCACGCGGTTTAGAACGAATTTCTGGTGATGATACTGTCTCGGACACGATTATTTCCTGAATTGGTGGTTGGTAGCAGATGAGTATACATAAAAATTATTAGCTTTATATAGCTGTTAAACCATGCATCCAGAGAAATAATACAAGAGCTATCTTCCTATATAAATCATTATCCTTTAACTAACTGTTTTTATTGTCTATTTTTGTTACGAAATGCTACCTCACAACAACCACTAAAAAACATTTTGACAGGTGGTGAATGATTTAAGTAAGCTCTCACTATCAAAGCTATATACAGCTAACCAAATCAGGAGAATACACCATGTCGCAACAACCCCATGTAATGGGTACCGAAACCGAGATGCTGCCACTTTTTCAGGCGCGGACTAAAGAACTGCAACGTCGCCTCAAAGATGAAGGTATTGATATCCTTCTCATTACCCATGCCGATTCAATTTATTATTACTCGGCGTATTGGGGCGACCTCGGCCTTGAATTCGGTCGGCCAACCATTCTAACTGTCGCCAGTAACGGTGACGTCACGCTGATTACAGCGGGGTCTGAGACGCTTATGGCACAGGCGATGACATGGGTCGATGATCTGGCCTTTTATTCGGATGGTGTGGGTGAGGAATGGCGCGACCCGCTCAATAAAGCACTTGGTAGCAATCCCGGTAACTTACGCATTGCAACCGAGCGCAACTATATTCCGGCGGTAATCTCGAATTATCTGGATGAAACCGTCGGCACCAGTTTGACAAATGGCACGCCGATTATCGCAGCTATGCGTATGATCAAATCCCCGGATGAACTCAATATGGTTCGCCAGGCAGGTCAGGTAGCGGTTGAAATGGGTATTGCAGGGCGTGATGCAATGGCTGTGGGAGTGCCGGAATACGAAGTATCGATTGCCTGCATGAATGCTGGTACACGAAAAGCTGCCGATATTATCGCAGCCGAAGATCAACAGTCATTGATGAGCCCGATGATTCATAACCTCCAGGCCATAC
>JAAENK010000177.1 GCA_024224415.1 Gammaproteobacteria bacterium
AAATGGGTGCCTCAAATGGCATCCAGTAATGAAGTCTATCGGCAAATAATCAAATCACCTGGGGTCAGCTATCCAATGCTGGTGCCGAATATGCGCGGTCTTGACCAGGCCATCGAATGCGGTGTCGAAGAAATTGCATTGTTTGCAGCAGCCTCGGAAACCTTTTCGAAAAAAAACACCAATTGTTCTATCGTTGAAAGTATCGAGCGCTTTACCGAAGTTGTCGCTCGTGCAAAAACCGAGTCGATGCAGATTCGTGGTTATGTTTCCTGTGCTTTGGGATGTCCTTATGAAGGTGATATAGATACCAGTGCAGTGGTTGATCTGACACAGCGGTTGCTTGATCTGGGCTGTTATGAAGTTTCGATTGCCGATACTACCGGTGTTGGTACAGCCAGGCATGCGCAGATGGTGTTTGAGTCAATCACCAAAGTAGTGCCAGTTGACAAGCTGGCAGTGCATTTTCACGATACCTATGGACAGGCCCTGGCGAATATACTTGCAGTTCTGCAATGCGGTGTTTCAGTGATTGATAGCTCAGTGGCTGGTCTTGGTGGCTGCCCTTATGCCAAAGGCGCTACCGGTAATATCGCAACAGAAGATGTAGTCTATATGCTTGAAGGTATGGGTGTGGAAACCGGCATCAATATGGACAAGTTGCTCAACGCCGGGGTATATATCAATCGCTTTCTCGAGCGCGAACCGGTATCGAGAGCGGCCAATGCACTTTTGAAGAAAAGGTCGAGTTAAGCCAATGTCTTTGCCCAACGCAGCACAACGTGAGAAGAAACAACATCGCAAAATCGATTGTATCGGTTACTTGCGTGATGATGAGCTGTGGGATATCGAAGCGCATCTCACCGATGTACGCAGCTACGATTGCTGTTATGACTCATCGCATCGCAGCGGTTTGATCAAGGCTGGAGAAGCGGTGCACGATATGTGGCTGCGGTTGACGATTGATCTAGATTTTGTCATCCACGATGCCTGCGCCTCATCAGAACTTACACCTTTTGCAATTTGCCCACAGGCAGCGCGGGAGATGCGCTCACTGGTCGGGATACAAATGGGTGCAGGCTGGATGAAACGGGTGCGTGAGCGCATCGGTTCACGGCATGGTTGTACACATTTGATGGACTTGCTAGGTCAGGTATCCGCAACGGCATACCAAACCCTGCATACCGCACTGGAAGAACGCGAAGCGCAACAACCGAGCCGTGACAAGCCGCCGATTCTCGATACCTGTATTGCACTTTCCACCGATGGCGAGGTCGTAAGAAAACGCTGGCCCGAATTCTATACCGGACCATCGACCAACAAAGCGGAGGAATAAAATGGCGATTACCTTAGGTTTCGATATCTACGGCACCCTGATAGATCCACATGGTGTAACAGTTAAACTTGGTGAAATTATTGACGACAGGGCAGCAGAATTCTCACAGCTCTGGCGTACAAAACAACTCGAATACACTTTCCGTCGCGGCCTGATGCGCGACTATGAAAACTTTGTTGTGGTTACCCGAAATGCCCTCGATTATGCCGACCAGGTATTTAATACCAATATCAGTGAGGCCGATAAGCAGGCATTAATGGCATCTTACCGGGTACTACCAGCCTACGATGATGTCCCCGCGGCACTGCAAAAAATCAGAGCTGCCGGCTTCCGTTTGTACGGATTTTCCAACGGCATCGCTGAAGCAGTATCGGGGTTGCTCGAACACGCTGGTATAGCGCAATACTTTGACGGCGTTGTCAGTGTCGATGAAATTGGAACCTATAAACCCAATCCAGATGTGTACCAGCACTTCGTTGAAAGTACCGGCAGCGATAAAAACAATGCATGGCTGGTGTCATCCAATCCATTTGATGTACAGGGTGCGATTAACATCGGTATGAAAGCAGCATGGCTGCATCGATTTCCAGAAGTAGTGTTCGACCCCTGGGGGATAGAACCGACTATTGTGATGCAGGAGTTGGTGGAGATTGTTGATCGGGTGAAGTGAGTTCGTTATTGCGGCCCCCGAACCGTAATCTATTTCAATGATCCACAAATTTAGTTTTGCCAGTTTTCGGTTGGTACCGAATGTGATGAACAAACGCATGAACAGAACAGAGCTACTTTCAGTAGCTTGATCAAGAAGAACAGGACTTTTATAATTCGAACGCTTTGTTGGTAGATTATCTATGATAGGTTCAGAAAGGTTTTTATGATTGCTAATATGAATTCAGCTACGTGGATAAACTAAGCTCCGCTGCCCTTGAACTGCCGCTTCTTGAGGGTGCTGCTTATTCAGGCATTGTAACTACCGAAGGTTTATCGGGTGGGCCACCATCTGTTGACCTGAGTTATGTTCTTGAAGGTGCCAGATCTGCGATTAGCTTCGCGGTTGCCATGGATAAAAAAAGTATCCCACCTTATTTCATGAAAGAGGACAGGCACTTTCTTGAAAAAGAGATGATACGTGCCAACGCTCTGGCCAGTGGTATCGCTCTGCATTTATCTAACTACCTTAAAAGCAGAGGATATAAATCGGTTCCCGTTGCCGCTAATCTTGTATACCGAGATTCAAAAGGTGGCAAAGCTTCATATGAGCCAACTGATGAAGTGCATCCAGATGTAGCTCATCGCTATCTTGCTATCCGTTCTGGACTGGGGTATTTGGGAAAATCCGGTAACCTGATCACCCCTGAGCATGGTGCTTCCGTAATTTTAGCTGCAGTGGTTACAGAAGCTCAGCTTGAGCCAACCCCACCTTTGCCAGCCGAAGATAGTTACTGTGATGAATGTAAGCTTTGTCTTGCCTCATGCGCCTCCGGTTTTATGGATTTTGGTAAAGATGCGAGTGTCAGTCTTGGTGGTGAGGAATATACCTATTCTGCAAGAAACAACTTCGCCCGTTGCGATCTGGTCTGTAGCGGTTATACGGGACTTTCAAAAACGGGAAGATGGTCGACCTGGTCACCAGGGCGTTTTAAAATCCCGGAAAAAGATGAAGACTTAAATGAGGCTCACAAAACCATCACAGCGGCATATGCAAAATGGCCGGAGACTTCGGGTGGGCGCCTGTTTTTCTATACTGATGAAAAGCTTCGCGTTTCCTGCGCGCATTGCCAGCTAATATGCGACCCCGATCCAGAGGAGCGTAAGCGACGCATGAAAATGCTAAAAAACTCAGGCGTTGTAATACAGGCCGAAGATGGCACCCTGGAAGCAGTTACCCCAAAAGAAGCAAAACAAAGGCTGGCCAAAATGACGCCTGAAAAAATGGCGATGTATGAAGATGAAATTTTATAGAAATAGTAATCTGAAATCAGGTGATAGTATGTCTACCCCTGATTCTCGGGAAATCGTATGGAATTCCCAGTTACTTTTGAAACGGAAAGATTAGTCATTAGAAGAGTTGGAACTGGAGATTGGAGCGTTTTACTGGAGGCATTTAACTGGGTAGATCATCCTAAATTGCGAAGTCTGGACGCTCGTGTAAGGCATGAAACAGGTCACTATGCCCGGCCCATCCAACCAATATTCGTGGGGATTCACTGCATGTCCAAATCCATAACCACGGTGTAATTCAAAGTGCAAGTGGGGATAAGGGGCCAGCAAACCGGTGTCTCCTACGCGACCGATGATCTGACCACGTTTCACCTGGTCGCCAATCTTTACAAGTTGACTGTCGAGGTGAAAGTAACGGGTTGAGTAGATGCTGCCTGATCTATCCTTTCCGTGGTCGATCACGATACGCTTTCCAGACAACAGATCACCAGCGACTGCTGTTACCTCGCCAGGTGCAACAGCAAGTACCACTGCACCGACTGTTGCGACGACGTCGATACCTGCGTGGGTATTCGGAGCGCCTACCCTCGTGTTGCCATTGAACCCTCGGGCAATCGAAGGCGCTCCAACAGGCATGACGATTGTGGTGCCGTCATATGAGTTCGATCCAGCAATCATGCCGTAAGGCGGTAGGTTGATGCACCCAGTCAGGCAAAGCGTCAGGCACAGTAAGGTGCTTAGTGTTAGAGTTCGGCTGGATAGACTTCGGAACATGCAACGGTTAAATAGAGTAGTTATTTTCTATGATGATTTGACTGTTTAACGACACCTGGTGTTATTGCTACTAATGGGTCGATACTGTGCGTAAGCGGCTAGTTTCATAGGTTCGGGTTCTATGTTTTGATCATTCTGTAAAAATGGTAGTCATTGTCCGACATTTTAGTCACCCTTACACAACGGGGTTGATGGCATTGCCAATAGTCAATCCCCATCGTAACAGAATCTACTTAACAACGGGCACAAAACAGCCATGTTCACAACCATGGGGATGGATGATGGAATCGCAGTTAATAATTTAGGATCGATATTGTGGGCCACCTGACAGTGGCTAAGTAGGATATTCCTACGGGTTATTGGCCATTTTTTTTGAGTATTTATTTTCCAGGCTGTCATAAATCATAACGCGTCCTCTCTCCTCAGCTTGCAAGATACTGGGGCGGTTTGCCTTTGTACTATTCTCATGCCTTAACAGGATTTTGAGAACACAGCCAGGATTACGAATAACAAAACTTCCGGGAATCACACTCCCAGGGTTACTTATCTAATAATCTACTAATGCATCAAGGTAAACATTTTACGCCGATATTTCTGCACGCTCGGATGATCACCTCCAAGCATGTCAAACAGCGCCAGCAATGCTTTACGACCGGCATCCTCCTGGAATTGTCGATCCAGGGTCATGACTCTTAGCAGGCAGTCCATAGCCGTTTCATAGTCACCCTGTGCGGTTAAATAGTTTGCCTTGTCGAGTAGTGCTGACAGGTCACCAGGGTTGGTTGCCAGTTTTTTTTCTATTTCATCGATCGGCGGTAAGTCTTTTAACCGGTCCGCCATTTCAATTTCGGCGCGTAATTTGATGGCGCTGTCTTTATTTTTGCCTTCATCGTCGAGGCTGTCGAGTAATGCCAATGCACTGTCGCCATCACCCTGAGCATTCACCACGGTAGCGATATTGATTTTTAAATCCGAATTTTCGGGATCTTTGGCCAATGCCTGGTTCATGAATTCCAGTGCCTGATCGGTATTTCCCTGTTGGAGAGCTTCATTTGCTGCAGCCATGATTGTGTCGGACTCGGAGGTAATATACTGGTCGATAAAAGCACGTACTTCATTCTCGGGCAGGGCACCCATGCGTTCATCGACCGGTTGGCCATTTACGAACAGTTTCATGGTCGGCAGACTTTTTATCTGAAAATGTGCAGCGAGCTGCTGCTCTGCCTCGGTATCGACTTTGGCGAGATGGAATTTCCCGCCATATTCGTCGGCCAGTTTCGCCAGCATCGGCATAACGGTTTTGCAAGGTTCACACCAGTCGGCCCAGAAGTCGACCAGCACTGGTTGTTTGAATGAGTTTTCGAGTACCAGGGCCTGGAAATCCTGGATACTCACATTGTGGATGAAAGGAGAATCGCTCATTTTTTAACTCCGAAAATAATTGAGGAGAATTATATAAGGGTCGATGGTAAAAATGTACTTTTTCTGAACCGATACCGTTATAATCCGTCGCAAATTTTTATCCATCTTGCAGGAATCACCACTTTTGAAGAATCAGTACGATGCCGCATCGATAGAAGTATTGACGGGGCTGGAACCGGTCAAAAAGCGACCGGGCATGTATACCGATACTACGCGCCCAAATCACCTGGCGCAGGAAGTCATTGACAATAGCGTCGATGAGGCTATAGCGGGTTTCGCCACTCGTATCGGTGTCATTTTGCATGCAGATAATTCACTTAGCGTGATCGACGATGGCCGCGGCATGCCGGTTGATAAACATCCGCAGCAGGGGATTCCAGGTGTTGAAGTCATACTCACCAAACTGCACGCGGGGGGTAAATTCTCCGATAAAAATTACCAGTTTTCCGGCGGTCTGCACGGTGTGGGAGTGTCGGTGGTGAATGCGCTCTCGGTACGGTTGGATGTACGTGTAAGACGCGACGGTAAGGAATACTCGATAGGTTTCGAAAGCGGTGAGAAGAAAAACATGCTCAAGGAAATCGGTAGTGTCGGCAAAAAGAATTCCGGCACTACCATTCGTTTCTGGCCGGACAGGAAATACTTCGATACGGCAAATTTTTCGGTCAGCAAGTTAAAGCATATTTTGCGCGCCAAGGCCGTGTTATGCCCCGGCTTGAACGTAAAATTCTACGTAGAGAAAACCAAGGAGTCATGCGAATGGTTTTATCAGGATGGTCTGCCTGATTATCTGCTCGATGCTTTGACAGGTTACCAATTGCTACCTGACGAACCTTTCGTTAACTCGATTAAAGGCGAACACGAAGCTGCCGACTGGGCGGTTCTGTGGTTACCCGAAGGCGGTGATAATGTTGCGGAAAGTTATGTCAACCTGATACCCACCTCACAGGGTGGCACTCATGTGAATGGCTTGCGTACCGGCTTAACCGATGCCATTCGTGAATTCTGCGAGTTTCGCAGCCTGTTACCCCGCGGCGTCAAGATTGCACCCGACGATGTCTGGGACAAAGTGTCCTATGTGCTGTCGGTGAAAATGCAGGATCCACAGTTTTCCGGTCAAACCAAGGAGCGCTTGTCATCACGCGAAACCGCCGCGTTTGTATCCGGTGTTGCGAAAGATTCTTTCAGTCTGTGGTTAAACCAGCATGCCGAAATTGGTGATCTGCTTGCACAAATGGCGATATCGAGTGCGCAGAGTCGGCTTAAGTCGGCGAAAAAAGTAGTTCGTAAAAAAGTTACCAGTGGGCCGGCATTACCTGGCAAGCTGGCTGATTGTTCGAGCCAGGATGTCAATCGTACTGAATTGTTTCTGGTTGAGGGTGATTCCGCCGGTGGCTCGGCAAAACAGGCGCGTGACCGGGCGTTTCAGGCGATCATGCCGTTGCGCGGTAAGATACTCAATACCTGGGAAGTGTCAGTCGACCAGGTGCTGGCGTCGCAGGAAGTTCACGATATTTCTGTTGCCATCGGTGTCGAGCCGGGTTCGGACGATCTCTCAGATTTACGCTATGGCAAGATCTGTATTCTTGCCGATGCCGATTCCGACGGTGCGCATATAGCAACTTTATTGTGTGCATTATTTCTACGCCATTTCCAGCCGCTGGTCGATAAAGGTCATGTCTATGTCGCCAAACCCCCGCTATACCGTATCGATGTCAGCAAGGATAAATTTTATGCTCTCGATGAAGCCGAGCGCGATGGTATTCTGGATCGCATTCATGCCGAGAAACGTAAAGGCAAAGTCACGGTGACACGCTTCAAGGGGCTTGGTGAAATGAACCCATTGCAGTTACGTGAGTCAGCCATCGCACCGGATACGCGTCGTTTGGCGCGGTTGACTATTGAACCCGGCGACAAGACGTTTGAAATTATGAACATGATGCTGTCGAAAAAGCGTGCCGCCGATCGCAAGGACTGGTTACAAACCAAAGGCGACCTGGCGGAGGTATAGGCATGACTGATGAATTTGATTTTGAGGGCGTCGAGCAGGAACCTTTGCATGTTTTCACCGAGAAGGCTTATCTGGATTATTCCATGTACGTCATTCTTGACCGTGCCTTACCGCATATCGGCGATGGCCTGAAACCTGTCCAGCGGCGAATTATATACGCCATGTCGGAGCTTGGCCTGTCGGCCAGTTCCAAGCATAAAAAGTCGGCGCGTACCGTCGGTGATGTATTGGGTAAGTTTCATCCACATGGTGACTCAGCCTGTTACGAAGCTATGGTATTGATGGCACAGAATTTTTCCTATCGTTATCCGCTGATCGATGGTCAGGGCAATTTCGGTTCACCCGACGATCCCAAATCTTTCGCTGCGATGCGTTATACCGAGTCGAGGCTTTCCGCATTTGCTAAAGTGTTGCTACAGGAGCTGGGGCAGGGAACCGTTGACTGGGTGCCAAACTTCGATGGCACGATGCAGGAACCCTCACTGCTACCTGCGCGTCTACCGCATATCTTACTCAATGGTACTACCGGTATCGCAGTCGGTATGGCAACCGATTTGCCACCGCATAATTTACGTGAAATCGCCAATGCCTGCGTGCTTCTGCTCGATAAACCGCGTACTGAGCTGGAGGAATTGCTCAAACAGATTAAAGGCCCGGATTATCCCACCGAGGCTGAAATTATTACACCTCAGGCGGAACTCAGGACCATGTACGAGACCGGACACGGTTCCATACGCATGCGCGCCGTTTACGAACGCGAAGACGGCGATATTATCGTCACCGCGTTACCGCACCAGGTCTCCGGTGCGCGTGTGCTGGAACAGATCGCCCAGCAAATGACTGCGAAGAAGCTACCTATGGTCGACGACTTGCGTGATGAGTCCGATCACGAAAACCCGACCAGACTGGTGATTGTGCCACGCTCGAATCGCGTCGATGTCGAAACCATGATGGGGCATTTATTCGCCACCACCGATCTGGAAAAAACGTATCGGGTGAACATGAATGTGATCGGCACTAACGGTCGCCCACAGGTTAAAAATCT
Organism: Gammaproteobacteria bacterium; assembly: GCA_024224415.1. Classification (GTDB taxonomy): domain Bacteria; phylum Pseudomonadota; class Gammaproteobacteria. The sequence goes on from JAAENK010000177.1 coordinate 8,527, forward strand.
CAAACAGATATTGCAGGAATGGATTGCATTTCGGGTTGGTACCGTGCGTCGGCGACTCGAATGGCGCCTGGATAAGGTCGATAGGCGCCTGCATATACTCGAAGGTTTATTGATTGCTTTTCTGAACCTGGATGAAGTTATCCGCATTGTGCGTTACGAAGACGAACCGAAAACCGAATTGATGAAAACCTTTAAGATTTCAGAAATTCAGGCCGAGGCCATACTCGAAACCAAATTACGCAATCTGGCGAAACTCGAAGAAATGAGAATCCGTCAGGAACAGGCCGAACTCGCTGAAGAAAAGCAGCAACTGGAAAAATTATTAAGCTCGGAGCGTCGCATTAAAACCCTGATCAAGAATGAAATCATCGAAGATGCCGAAGCCTACGGTGATGAGCGACGTTCACCGATTACCAGCCGTGAAGCTGCACGAGCACTGGATGAAACCGACCTGGTGCCCTCGGAAGCCCTGACCGTAGTGCTGTCGTCCAAGGGTTGGGCGCGGGCAGCCAAGGGTCATGAAATTGATGTCAAGGGTTTGAATTACAAATCTGGCGACAGTTTTCAGGATATGGCGCTGGGCAAGAGCAATCAGTCGGTAGTATTTATCGATTCACATGGTCGTAGCTACGCGCTTTCTGCGCATTCACTACCGTCGGCGCGTGGCCAGGGTGAACCGCTAACCGGGCGATTTAAACCAGCAGCCGGGGCCGAGTTCATCAGTTGCCTGATGGGTCGTAACGACGATTTGTTTCTACTATCCACATCGCATGGCTATGGCTTTGTGTGTCGCTTCGAAGATATGCTCACGCGAAATAAAAATGGCAAGGCACTGATCAGCATCTCCAAAGGCGCGAGCCTGTTACCTGCGGTCTCGATTAGTGATATCGACAAAGACTTGATCGTCTCGATTAGCAGTGAAGGTTATATCGGCTTACTGGATTTGAAATCGATACCACAACTCTCAAAAGGCAAGGGCAACAAGATTATGGGTATTCCGCCGAAACGTCTGAAATCGGCAGAGGAATCGGTCAGCCATACGGTATGTCTGGTCGAAGGTCAAAAACTGGTTGTGCATTCTGGCAAGAAATACAAATCGATGAATTTGAAAGAACTCAAAGAATACCGGGTGGAACGTGGCAAACGAGGTCGCAAACTGCCTCGTGGCTATCAAAATGTTACGGCGCTGGAAGTAGTCGACTAAACCTGAGTTACATCGATGAAAAATCGTATTGCAGCGACTTCAAGGGTGGCTGCAGGAAATCACCCTGTACGAAATCTACATTTAACGACCACAACACACTCAGGATTGCCGCATCTTCAACGCCGGGGGTAATAGTGCTGATATCCATCTCAGTCGCCAGATTGGCAATTTCACGTATGCTATCCTGATTTTCAGAATTCTGCGCCAGATTTTCCATGTAGGCGACATTAATACGAATATAGTCGGCCTTAATGTGTTTGACGAGCTGGAACGGATTGAGGCCGGTGCCAAACTCATCGAGCGCAAACTTACATTTCATTTGCTTAATGCCCTTGAACAGGGTCTTGGTGGCCTTGAGCTGCGTAACCGCGTCAGCTTCGTCAATCATAAAAACAAGTTGGCTGGCATTGATTTTTGACTTGTTAATGCATTCCGAAACCCATACTGCAAGCCTGGCATCGAGTATCGATTCGATACTAAGTGGTACAAAAAATTCCAGCTTGCGTGACTTTTTACTGGTCTCGGCAATTTTCTTGATGGCATGTAATATCGCCCAACGATCGAGTGTTTTGGATGCACCGGTGCGTGCAGCGGCAGCCTTAAAATCTGCCTTCAATAGTTTGCTACCGTCGGCAACAGTAATCTCCAGGCTGGACATATAGCGCTCGCCCGGATTGGCCTTTATGCTTACTATGGGTTGATACAAACCCTCGATGTGATTTTTTGCCAACGCCTCTTTTATCTGTGCAGAGATTAAACCGTCTTCTTCTTCCTGGGTCATTTCCCCAGTTTTGGGTACGTAAGTACTTGACTGGTTACCGCCTTCCTTTTGAATGGCATTGCAAGTTTTTTCAGCCCTTGAGAGGATTTCATTGACGCTGTCGGGAGAATTTTCATCCATGAAAACAACCGCAACACTGCAGGTCGCGCTAATAGACTGCTTGCCGATTTCTGAAACATGCTGTTCGACCAGCGCTGGAATCTGTTTGGCCTGGTTTTCGATGGCCTTTTTATCTTTGAAAGATCCGAGCAGCGAGTAGGAATGAGAACCAAAGCGGGCGACTGTCTGATCCGGTAAGGCATGGGCTTTCATAATCATGGCAATATCGCCGATTAGTACATCGCAACCGGAAATGCCGACCCGATCACGCACCGTTTCGAAATTGTCGATGGCGATATATATCAATGTATATTTGTCGATACCATTCACGGCCTGTGCGATTGATTTTTTCAATTCATCGATCAAAAACTGATGGTTGTAGAGGCTGGTGACAAGATCGTGCTGATGCAGGTAATTGATCTGCTCTTCAAGTTCGGAGGTATCGGCGGCCGAGCGAATCAGGATCTGGGTGCAGGGTTCGCCGTCGTAACTGGCGCGTGAGAACTCCAGCGTGGCATCGATTAATTCGCCACTGCTGTGAACCAGTTTTAGATCGAGCTGGTTTTTGTCATTCGCATTCTGGCTCAGTGCACGCAGAAAGGTCTTGATTTCATTCTGTTGCGATGAATCCACCAGGTCGATAATAGGTGTGCCTTCGAGTTCATCGAAATCGGCGTTGCCAAACAGTTCGATATAAACCTCGTTGGCATAAATATGCATGCCTTCGTGAACATAGGCGACCGCGTCTTTCGAGTTCGCCAGCAATGACTGGCAGCGGTTTTCACTTTCCTGTAGTTGCAGTTCCAGACGCCGGGTCTTGCGCCATTGATCGAGACTGTAGGATTCGCGCCTGATTACCTGTATCAAATGATCCAGATTTTGCGAAGACACCAGGTCCTGTGCACCATCGTTAATTGATTGAACGATAAGATCGGTATTTGGTTCGCTGGTCATTGCAACGAGGGCTACGTGCCGACCGCATTCGCTAATCAGCTGTTGCGACTGCTTGAGGGTGAATTCGGGTAGATCCATCGAGAATAGTACCAGATCGACCGCCTTGTTCTCGAGGATACCACTCATATCTTCGGCGTCTTCAGCAAATTCAGCACGCACATGCATACCGGTGGCGCGCAATGAACTGATTATCTGTTCAGCCTTGTGCAAACCTTCATCGATGATGAGTAGTCGGATTAGTTTATCTACTTCGGATTTCATTCAAGTGTATCTGGATATTCTGGCACGCAATCATAGCCTATATTAATGCCATATACCGGTTTTTTGTAGTTCCTGTTTGTGGTGTTGTCGGCGAATCCGTTATCATAGCGCTTTTTCAGGGTTCCCAGTCATGGCCAGTTATAGCACCAGTGAATTTCGTAGTGGTTTGAAAGTAATGATCGATGGCGATCCCTGCGCCATTATCGAAAACGAGTTCGTTAAACCTGGTAAAGGCCAGGCTTTTAACCGGGTCAAGATTCGCAACCTGAAAACCGGTCGGGTGCTCGACAAGACCTACAAATCGGGTGAATCGGTTGAGGCCGCCGATGTAGTCGACATCAATATGCAGTATCTTTATAGCGATGGCGAATTCTGGCATTTCATGGTACCCGATACCTACGAGCAACACGCGGCCGATGCCCAGGCGGTGGGCGAAGTATATCTCTGGTTGAAGGCCCAGGATACCAGTGAAGTCACACTCTACAATGGCACCCCAATCGGCGTGACACCACCAAACTTTGTCGAGCTCGAAATCACCGATACCGACCCTGGCTTAAAAGGTGATACCGCCCAGGGTGGCACCAAGCCAGCGACGTTGGAAACTGGTGCGGTCGTCAAGGTGCCACTGTTTCTTGAAATTGGTGAAATGGTTCGTGTAGATACGCGTACCGGCGAATACATGTCGCGTGTGAAGAAATAGTTACCTGTCGATGTCCTGGCGACCCAGTGCCACGGTCCAGATGATTCGCGCCAGGGCAAAGCTCTATCAGCAGATCCGGACGTATTTTAGCGATAGTGGCTGCCTCGAAGTCGACACCCCATTGTTGTCGTCCGCAACCAACACAGACCCCGACATCGCTTCGATATACGTGCAGAATCAATACCTGCAAACTTCACCTGAATTCGCCATGAAGCGCCTGCTCGCAGCGGATAGTGGCTCGATATATCAAATTTGCCATGCCTTTCGCGAAAGCGAGCAGGGCAGGCAACATCGGCCTGAATTCACCTTGCTGGAATGGTATCGGCTGGGCTTTGATTACCAGCAGCTTATGGATGAAATGGAGCAATTAATTGACCTTGTGAGTGGACAGCAAAATCAGTTTCGACGACTTAGTTACCAGGCCTTGTTTGCAGAATTTCTGGCAATCGATATATATTCGATCAATCTGGTCGATTTACAGGATTGCTGTCAGCAACATGTACCGGGTACCGACGTTGTAAAAATGGATACCGACCAATGCCTAGACTTGCTCATCAGCCTGGTCATTGCACCTGGCATGAAAGGATATATCTTTGTTTATGATTATCCTTTGTCGCAAGCTGCGTTAGCTCGACCAAGTCAGAACGATCCGAAGGTTGCCGAGCGTTTTGAACTGTTTCATGATGGGCTGGAGCTAGCTAACGGTTTTTCCGAGCTTACCGATGCCGGGTTACAACGATCACGGTTTATGGCTGATAACCAGCAGCGTGAAAAGAGGGGTCTAGTGCAATATACACTGGATGAAAACCTGTTATCGGCGTTGGAAGCAGGATTGCCAGGATGTGCAGGTGTTGCGCTGGGACTTGATCGTTTGTTGATGGTTTTGCTTAAGCTCGATTCGATTGATCAGGTGATGAGTTTCTGCGACGTGTAATCGGCTGCTAAAATGATAGCCTAACCCCGAGCGAATACCCCATAAATTTCGTATAGCTGATCCTATAAGTTTAGCATCATTGGCTCCAAATCAGTTAAATATTGTGATTGGACTAATCGGGCCGATCGTTACCCTGGCGGTTATATAATCATAAAAAAAAAGGGAAATTATCATGCATTTCCGAGGGATGGAGTTGCTGATGATGAACAATAAAAAACTTGATCCAGTAAGGATATGAATCTATGGTGGGTTTATTGTACTGGCCATATAGTGGAAATAAACATGGCTCCTTTCGTTCTTGTTAATCGCATCAATCTAGTAGTTCCTTTGCCGATTGAAAAGCTGTATTAAAAAGTATTTTACCTTTTAATACAGGAATTGAATAATGTGAGTGATATTATCTTTGATAAATCAATGGGTTAAAAATGGATAACTGTTTACCAATAAATAAAAAGGTATTCCCGATAATAAGTATTAAAAGGTTTTATTCCTTTTAATACTGCTGTTAGGCAAGAAAACAAATGGATCAATTTATACCCACCGTATCATTTCAAGATATTGAAAGAGTTGTACAATGTGATTACCCAGAAAATATTCATAGAGAAATATTTGAGTTAATTAGAGTTTCAGACATTCAAGAGAAAAACAGGACAGTATTAGCATGTTTAAAATTAGCAACGGGCGATATTAAAAAACTAAAAAATGAAATAAAGTTTTCGATAGGTGATTGGAGAGATACGCTTCTACCAGCCGAATATCCTTTTTATTCAAAAATAATGTTCCGAACAGAAAAATTTACAGAAAAAGAAATATCAGAAATAATCCTAAAAGATAAAAATCAATATTTAAGTTGGCTAAATCAAGCATGATTATTTATTCAGTTATAACATGCCTAACAAGGCGCATTAAGCCGGACATTTTTCAGCCGCGCCACTTCGTTCTGCGACTGCAAAATACCGCTTATGTGCGACGTTAGGTGTACTTCGTGCTGATACGCAAAATTCTTTTTCTTTCATTGTCGATGGGGCTGGCAGCATGTGACGAATTACCGAACGCGACTAAACTTGATTTGGAACCGGTAGGGCGGCAAATTGACCTATCTACGGAGATACCGGGAGATTGGATTCGCATTTGTGTTATCGGGCCTTACTCAACTAATAAACACGCCGAGGAAATTCTCGGTGTTGCAGTGAATATTCAGCAAAAGAGCGGTATCTCTATGCTTGACAGCATTGCGCTCTTGGTGGCGATGCAAGGTGATATGGTTGTGGGGCTGTTTGAGGTGCCGAGGGGTCGCATAGACTTCACGAAACTCGCTGGTAACTGTTATCGACGCGATGATTCCAAGTTCGCGGTTCCAGGGGAGGGGCATCCTTATGCAACGCACACCTAACCAGCGCAATCAGTACGCACCTGCTGCGCCGGCGCCGGACCGGCCTTTGGCCGGCCGCTGTTGCGGGCGTTAGGCACAACTTGAGACCTACACCATGAAACCGAATGTAATGGTTGAACACGCTGATAAAAGTTTTGAGGAATGGAGGAAACTTTTAGCACTCCTACATGCAGCTTTTGATTATCAGAAAAACCGAATTGATCCCCCATCTTCTCTATACCGGCTAGATGAGAGTTCTCTAGCAAAGAAATCAGAAAATGAGTGCCTTTTACTGGCAAGAATAGACGGTGAGCTAGTCGGTTGTGTCTTTGCAAAAGAGATGTCTGGATTTCTGTACTTAGGCAAACTTGCCGTTTTTCCTTACCTTCAGGGACAAGGTGTAGGAAAACATTTAGTACACGCAGTGGAAAATCTGGCTCGGAAACGCAATCAGAGGGTACTAGAGCTAGAAACCCGGATTGAACTAGAAGAAAATCACAAAACCTTTTGCAGGCTGGGGTTCATTAAGGTTTCGGAAGGCGCCCACGAGGGATATGATAAACCTACGTTTATTACAATGCGGAAACAACTATGCGCCTAGCAAGGGCTTGCAGACGGATCGCTCAAAGCTCGCTTAGCGCACTTTGCGCGACCTCTGAAGCCGAGCGTTAGGGCTTAATGCAATAAATTTTGGAAACAGGATAATTGTAATGTCAAAAACAAAACTTTTCCTCAAAAAAGATCTCGACCTTGAGCCCGTAGATGGCATGAAAACTATCGGCTTGGTTAATACATCCTTTTCAGAGGAGTTAGGTGCCGGGATCGGTGTATTTGAAAATTGCTCCATTCCCTGGCACATAAAGTACGATGAAGTCATCTACATACTCGAAGGCCAGTTTACATTACGGGTCGGTAGCAAGAAATTCGAAGCAGGCCCCGGAGACGTGCTGTGGGTTCCACGCGATACGGAAATTGTTTATGAGGCACAAGAACGGGTGACGTTTTACTATGCCGTGCTGCCTGCCGGCAAAGCACCATCCACAGCAAAAAAAATCGATTATGCATCGGAGACAGATTGAAGGTGTCAATAATCCTGCATATCTCCGATCACCTCTATCGTGAACATAATCACACGACCCTAACCAGCATTTTAAACAGATTCGGCGTTCAAGCGCCTCTCTGTTTAAATGGGCGTTATGCGGCAATAGCTTACTATCTAATCATGACCAGGCAAAAATGAATAACGTACTCAATTGCACCGGGCACGACCTAAAGATCCCAAACATAGTAGATAGTGAAGGCGTGTATCTGTTTGACGAAAATGGGACACAATACATGGATTTGGAATCAGGGGTCTGGTGCACAGCTCTTGGCCATAAAAACAGCAGAGTCAACGAAGTAATTAGAAGCCAGATCAATTCAATAATGCATACCGGATTTTGCTATTCCAATGAAATCCTTGATGAAGCAGCAAAGTCAATTTTGTCGATAACAAACCTTCAGGGTGGCAAGTGTGTATTTCTTTGCTCTGGAAGCGAAGCTATTGAGATACTACGACAAGTTTCAAGGCATGTTACGGGCAGAGACAAAACCTTGGCTCTCCACGATGCTTATCTCGGATCATATAGTTCGGTCATAAATAGAAATGAAGGCTGGCATATCTTTGATTGGCAAAAATGCAAAACTTGCCCAAAAAGTATTAAGTGTGATCCTGATTGTGACGAATTACAGGATATTCCTGAAGATATCGCAGAATTTATTTTTGAACCTGGAAGCGCCTCCGGATTTGTCAGATTCCCACCAATAGGACTGATTCAGAATATGGTGAATATTGTTCGGAAGGGTAATGGGAAAATTATTGCTAATGAAGTAACTACGGGAACTGCACGTACAGGAAAATGGTTTGGTTATCAACATTACGGTATAGAACCAGATATGATCTCCATTGGTAAAGGAATAGGGAATGGATATCCAGTCAGTGTTGCGGTGTTAAATTCTGCGTTAGTGAAAGACCTAGAAGAGAGGCCCTACAAATATAGCCAATCACATCAGAATGACCCATTAGGCGCGGCAATCGTCCGTGAAGTCATACACGTGATCGATGACCATAACCTGGTTGCCGAGGCGGCAAAAAAGGGGAAAGTATTTCTTTCTCAACTTAACATGCTTGTTGACAATGAAATTATTCTCGGTGTCCGGGGAAGAGGGTTAATGTTCGCTGTAGACCTGGTTAGCGAAGAGGTGGGGGACGAAATATTCGATGAGCTTGTAGAAAAAGGATTTATTGTGTGTAACAGAGGTTCGCTATTTCGAATTGATCCGCCTCTCACCATATCAGCGGCCGAGTTTGGGAAATTCATTGATACTCTCAATGCCATACTTACGAAAAGAAAAATGCCACATATCAAGCAAATGCAGTCGGACGCGGCTAAAGCCGCGCCGCCGATTTGAGCGTTATGGTTCTCTTTAGTGTGAAACGAATATTTGTATTGTGCGCAATATTTTGTACAGGATGTGATTACCCTCCAGATGAAGCCGCGAATATTCGAGAACAATTGCAAACACAGATCTCTAAAGGACAGGTATATGTAACGCACTCATCTAAAGAGCTGTCATTCGTTATAAAAAATTCGGAATTTAATAAGCGCCCTGCAGCGGAAAAAGAAAAATTGGTTCACAGTGTTGAAAGGGAGGTGCTTGAAATCCGTTCAAAATACCGAAACTATGAATACATCAGAATATATTTCCTTGGAGATGGCATAACAGGAATCGATGAGCCTTACATATGCAC
>JAAENK010000178.1 GCA_024224415.1 Gammaproteobacteria bacterium
ACGCCACCGATCATGGGTGCTGCGAGTTTTCTCATGGCGGAGTATCTCGAAGTACCTTATACAACTATTGTTATTGCTGCGATTGTTCCGGCGGCGATGCACTACACCGGCGTATTATCGATAGTTCACTTTACCGCTAAAAAACTCGGTCTACCTACCTACCCCAAGGATCAACTACCGAACCTGGTAAAAGTTTGGCGCGATGGCTGGTTTACCATTATTCCCTTGATTGCTTTATTGATTGTATTATTTACCGGCTACTCACCTAATATGGCCGCTTTCATGGGCTTAAGTTTGTGCGTTGTGGTCGGTTTCTGTTCATTTCAGAAACACATAACACTGCTGGTGCCATTTGCATTGCTCGGATTTATTTTCTGGAAAGCCTCGCCTTATAGTGGCGAAGGATTTTCACCAACCATGGCTGGTATTTTAGCCGCACTGACCATTGTAGGTTTATTGCATAAGGCTGAGCGCCAGCCCTTTAAATCGCTATTTGATAGTTTCCATGTTGGTGTTCAGTATGCCCTGGCTGTGGGTGCGGCCTCGGCGGCGGTGGGTATTGTGGTTGGCGTTATCAATACCACCGGTGTTGGATTCAGGCTCGGTTTTATGGTCACCACCGGTGCGGCAGATATGGCGGAGAGCCTGCATGTGTTGCTTGGCTGGATACCTGCAGAGATATTTACCCTGCCGTCGATCCAGCAATTTCTGTCGCTGGTGATGATTGCCATTGCCTGTATTTTAATGGGTGCTGGACTTCCGACCACCGCTTTGTACATCATGCTCGTTGCCGTTGCGCAGCCTGCGTTGTCGACCCTTGGCGTCCCACCGCTGGCTACACATATGTTCGTGCTCTATTACGGTGTTATCTCGGAAATTACTCCACCGGTTTGTGCCTCGGCTTATGCTGCGGCGGGTATAGCCGGAGCCAATCCATTTAGAACCGGACTGAATGCCTTTACCCTGGGGCTGGGTAAATTAATGGTGCCGATGGTGTTTGTTTACGCACCGACTATGTTGATTGTATTACCGGAATATTTCACGTTATCTTCGTTCCTGCAGGTATCCATTACCTGTGCGACAGGTGTTTTCCTGATCGCCACGGCGGTGTCGGGTTATTTCCATCGGCCGTTATCAGGCTTATGGCGATTAATAATGGGTCTTGGTGGGTTGTTTCTGGTCGCTCCGAGTACCAATAGCGATTTGTTGGCATTGTTGTTCATTGGTCCGGTAATGGCTCAGCAATGGTTACCAGGTAAAACAGCGACGAGCGAGACGGCTTAGCCAGATAACTACTATCGGGATGGATAGTCAATCGACCGAAATTGCGGTAGTCGGCGGTGGCATCGTCGGCATTTGCTGTGCTCTGGAGTTGGCGGAAACCGGTCTTAAGGTATTACTCATTGACCGTGATGATCCGGGCCAGGGGGCCTCCTATGGTAATGCCGGGGTAATATCACCCTGGTCGTCGGTGCCGCAGTCGTTACCAGGCGTATGGCAGCACATTCCCAAATGGTTAGTTAAATCCGATGGCCCGATTGCGATAAAACCATCCTATTTATTTAAACTGGCGCCATGGGCATTACGCTTCCTCTGGCAGAGTCGGCTGCATCGTACGCGCGAAATCTCTACAGCGATGAAAGTGCTAAACCAGAACAACGTCGATCTGTTTAAAGCCCTGCTTGATGGTACAGGTCATGAAGACCTGGTGCGTGATAGCTACTATGTACACGCTTACCGGAACGAAAAACAGGCCGATTTGAATAGCCTCGAATATGCCATTCGACGCGATCATGGGGCCGAGCTTGAAAAGATTGGACGCCAGGAATTACGTCTACTGGAGCCGGCCTTGTCCGGGGATTTCGAGTCTGCCATATTAATTAAGGGTCAGGCTAGAAGCCTGTCACCGGGTAAACTCGGCCAGGTGTTAATGGATAAATTTATCAACCTGGGCGGTCAGTTTGTCAAGAGTGAGGTCGAGCATTTCCAGCGTGATGCAAAAGGCAAATGGGTGATTAAGACGGGACAGGAAATAATACACGCGGATAGGATAGTGCTGTCGCTAGGCGCCTGGTCAAAAAAGCTACTCAAGCCACTTGGGATTGATGTACCGCTTGAAGCCGAGCGAGGTTATCATCTGGAGTTTCAGAATCCTGGCATTGAACTGAACCACTCGGTAATGGATGTGGACGTCAAGATTGTTGCCAGTTCGATGTCAGGTGGGCTCAGGGCAGCGGGAACTGCTGAATTTGCGGGTCTCGATGCGCCACCCAATATGAAACGGATTGAAAGTCTGCATACTTCGGTAAAGCGTATGCTACCTGATTTAAATACCTCAGGCTTCAGCCACTGGATGGGTACACGCCCATCACTGCCGGATAGCCTGCCCTGTATTGGTCAGGTCGCCAGACATCCCGGCTTGTATGTTGCATTCGGGCATAGCCATTATGGTTTGATGATGGCACCTAAAACCGGTGAAATTATTAAAAACCTTGTCACAGGTAACCCACCCAATATCGATTTATCCCCCTATCGAGTAGAACGCTTTCTCAACTAGGAGTCTGAAAAAATGACGATATTTAGCGGTGGCCAAAACATCTGTGGCGTATCTATTGGCGTTTTATGCCTCGATTCCAAATTTCCCAAACCTCCGGGGCATATAAAAAATCCGTCTGGTCTGGGTTTTACCGTGCTGTATGAAACAGTGAAAGGCGCTACGGTTAAACAACTCCTGAGCAACCCCACGACCGAGTTTATTGAGCCTTTTATCCAGGCTGCCAGGTTCCTCGAAGCCGAAGGCGTGCGTGCCATCACGGGGAGTTGCGGCTTTTTAGCATTGTTTCAAAAAGAGCTATGTGAGGCGGTCGATATACCTGTATTCGCATCCAGCCTGGTTCAGCTACCCATGGTTTATCAGTTGACCGGGGCGAAAGCACCCGTTGGGGTATTAACGGCGAGTCAAAACAGCCTGACTCGGAAACATTTCGATGCAGTCGGTGCCGGTGATATTCCGGTTGTGATAAAAGGTATGGAAGGTTACCGAGAATTTAATGAAGTGATCATTGAAGCCCAACGCAACCAGATGGATGTTAGCCTGATCGAATCGGAAGTACTATCCGCAGCGTCTGAACTTTATAAAAACAACCCGTCAATCCGGGCAATCGTGCTTGAATGTACAGATATGCCTCCCTATGCCCACCAGATACAAAAAACCCTTGGATTACCGGTATTTGACCTGATAACGCTGGCGACAATGGTACATTCAACAATCTTAAGACAGCCATATTCAGGCTTTATGCCGCGAGGTGAAGAGTCAGACTGACCCCAGTAGTTTCTTAATATCATCGCGTACCTCAAGCATAGATTGTGGTCGGTCATCGGCGTTTATCGCCATTAATTCCTTAATCAGTCTGGATATTTTCGGGTTAGCAGACTTATTCACTTCATGCGCCATCGGGGCGTTGCCTTCGCGATGTTTTACCAGCACGTCCATTGGTTGGCCGGTATATGGCAGTCTGCCGCTAAACATGTAATAAGCGATAATGCCGAGCGAGTAAATATCGCAGCGAATATCTGCCACAGCATTATAAATACGCTCTGGTGCGAGATAAGCGGGGCTGCCGATTATTGACCCGGTTTGAGTTAAGGTTTGTTCCGCGCCAGATCCCGCCGAGGCGATACCAAAATCAGCAATTTTAACCAGGCCATTATCGTCGATAAGAATATTGCTGGGTTTGAGGTCACGATGAATCACGGCCTGTTCATGCGCTGCCGCCATGCCGTCGCAAACCTGAAATAGTATCTCCAGCCCTTCGCGGCTATCGAAAAACCTGGTTTGTTTGAGCTTCTTCTCCAGACCCTGGCTTTTGAAATACTCCATGGAAATGGCGCAAACTTCTTCCTGCCATAGCAGGTCATGTACGCGGATAACATTCCGATGGCCGACTTTGCGTGCGTATTTAACTTCACGCTTAAAACGTTCACGCGATGCCTTGTCGATTGTTAGTTCGGGATGCATGAATTTGAGAATCAATAATTCTTCCATCATTTCATCTTCTACCAGCACTACCTGGCCCATAGCGCCCTGTCCGATTTCCTGTCTGATAAGATAGCGATTCATCCAGCTTGAGCCGGGTTTTAACATGGGCATTCTTGATCTGGATTTTGATGCCGAGGCTGCTCGGTTGTTACCGATGCCCGGATCTTCGAGGTCGATGGCGGACAGGTTAAATTTCATGGTTAATGTGCGAGCAATATTTTTCGCTGCCTCGGTTAGCTCCAGGTTTAAACTGGGTAACTTGGAAACAATGCTGTCGCGGGCACTTAAGGCATGCTTTTCAGCCGTTATCGCCATAATAGTTTCCAGTGCGCTACGTTGGATCGATGCTTCGGAGTGCCCCAGACATTTGAGCGCGATTGTAAGGCCTTTGCTATAGCCAAGCTGCTTGACCGCATCAAGTATCGAGCTTGCTGCGTCGGGCCATTGAATAAGCACTTCGGTGAGTATGACAATGGCACCGGGGTTGGTCGATTTACCCAGAGTCTGGATCGCGCGCTGTCGAACCTGCCAGTTTTCGTTGAGGGCAAATTCACCGATTCTTTCCAGGTCGTCAGAATCGAGTAGATAACCGGAAATTTTCTGCGCGCTGCTGCGTACGAACTCATTATCGTTTGCGGCTAAGGATCGGGCTACCTGGGTGAGTCGATCATCCGCCTTAGACTCCAAATGATCGATAACCTGTCCACGAGTCCAGTTGTCCTGTTTTTCCAGTTGCCTGAGAAACTTCAGCAGACTGTCCTCGGTAGCGTGATCGACTACAATTTTAAGTAGAGCCTCATTGATTGATTCCGATTTGGTCGATAAATACTGCGGCAGGCTAAATAGTAAAGAGGCATCTGCCTGCTTTTCGATAACTTCCAGCCCAAGTTTTTGCTCAACTTCATTCATATCGATAATAAAAGGCAACAGCACCGATACGTTAAAACGAAAATTTAGTTGGTTTAGTGATCTTAAGGTCTCGAAGACAACCAGCTTACTTTTATCGGTAATAAATTGAAGAATCAGCTCGACTATCGGAGATTGATTAATGCTGCCAAAATACCGCACCAACGCGGCTTTGAAAGTCGGGTCGGTAATTTTATCGGGCTGGATACCAAGCTTGGAAAGATCGATGGTGACTTTCGATCCTTCGGCCAGCTTTAACAATTCAACCGCGTCTTCCGAATTTAGCTTGACGGCATGGTTGATTATGTCTTCGGGCCTGAGCTGTTTCTTTTGAGAACTGAGGGTTTTAATGATTTCGGTTTTTGGTGCGCTGGACTGGTGCAATCGGTTAAATAATTTGTCGGCACTAACCGAACTGGATTGCGATAGAATATCCGCCGCGCAAAGCCGAAACTGTGTGTCATCATGCGACAGACTATCGAGGAAAAATTCACTGGAGGAGCTATCCGCGTTTTCCTGACAAATGCCGATCAAAACCCCTCGATGAGGATCTTGTGCCTTGATTATAGTTTGCAAAATTTTGTCGAGAAAATGCTGCGACGAATAACGAATCTTGTCAGTAAGCTCCCGGCCTTTTTTGCTTTCAAGATCTTCGCATTCGAGAAATTGATTTATCGTGCGGTTAAACAGGATAGAACTTAACTTTGCCATGGGTAATTCACAAACTTGATAGGTTTAGTTGCATTTTTTATTTTTATTGACAAC
>JAAENK010000179.1 GCA_024224415.1 Gammaproteobacteria bacterium
CAATGCTTACCAGAGATTAAAAGCTGCAGTAAAACGATTTGGAGCAAAGTCAGGTTCAGTGGTCTTTCTGGACATCGTTACCTGTGATGTACTGGCAATGGCAAACCAGCCTTCTTACAATCCTAACAATCGCAGGACCCGCGTACCAAATGCAACCAGAAATCGTGCTATTACCGATGTCTTCGAGCCGGGCTCTACGGTTAAACCGCTCACAGCGATAAGCGCACTCAGTAGCGGGAAATATAAAGTCAGTACCAAAATAGATACTTCTCCCGGTTTACTCAGGGTTGGTGGTCGCTGGGTAAGGGATGGAACAAATCACGGCATTTTAAGTGTCGGTGATGTGATTAAAAAATCCAGTAATGTTGGCGTGACTCGCATCGCATTGAGTCTGGAAGACGATGAATTTCTTGATAGTTTCTACAAGGTCGGGTTGGGTAAGGATAATGCCACCGGTTTCCCTGGCGAAACCAGCGGTCATTTTAATGTACGAAAGAACTGGTCTGCCATTGAAAAAGCTACCTTGTCATACGGGTATGGGCTCGACGTATCGGCATTACAACTTGCTAAAGTCTATGCAGTACTTGGGAGTCTGGGTAAAGATCGTCCGGTTTCATTACTCAAGGTTAAAGCACCGGTGATTGGAAAACAGGTAATCGATCCCTACATCGCTCGCCAGGTTGTCGGCATGATGGAGCAAGTTGTGACTTCAACTGGTGGTACCGGCAAAAAAGCACAGGTAGCCGGTTACCGGGTTGCTGGAAAAACGGGGACTGCTTTAAAAGCGGTAGCAGGTGGATATGGTGATAATTATGTAGCCGTTTTTGCCGGTGTTGCGCCAGTGAGGAATCCTCGACTTGCCATCGTAGTGATGATCGACGATCCCAAA
>JAAENK010000180.1 GCA_024224415.1 Gammaproteobacteria bacterium
GATTAAGTACGAAGCCATGTTGGCTTGTTCCAGTGATTATGAATTCGAGGATTTCGATGAAAACACCACCGCTACAACATTTTATACCACGGGCACGACCGGCGATCCCAAAGGCGTGTTTTACAGCCACCGCCAACTGGTATTGCATACCATGGCGATTATGGCGGGGCTGGGATCGGGTAATAACGATAGTCGCTTTCATCGTGGCGATGTATATATGCCGATTACGCCGATGTTTCATGTACACGGTTGGGGAGTGCCTTATGCGGCCACGACGATGGGTGTAAAGCAGGTTTATCCCGGTCGGTATGAGCCATCGTCGTTACTGCACATGATTGAACGTGAGGGGGTTACCTTTTCTCACTGCGTACCTACCATCTTGCATATGTTGTTGACTGCACCGGAGGCCGATCAAATCGATTTATCCAACTGGAAAGTCATCATCGGCGGTTCGGCGCTGCCATGTGGGTTGGCGAAAACCGCCACCGAAAAAGGCGTCAATGCCTTTGCCGCCTATGGTTTATCGGAAACCTGTCCTTTTGTTAGTTTTGCCGATATGTCGTCGCTAAACGAAGTCACAAGCGACGATGACTCGATCAGCAAACGTTGTAAAACCGGCAAACCGACTACGATGGTCGAGTTGCGGGTGGTGGATGCAGAAATGAACGATATAGCTCGCGGTGGCGCGGTAACTGGTGAAGTCGTTATACGCACACCGTGGTTAACCCAGGGCTACACGGCCAACCCGGAGGCATCGGAAGCTCTCTGGCAGGGCGGTTATCTGCATACTGGTGATGTAGGATATTTTGATGAAGGTGGTTCTCTACAGATCACCGACCGTATGAAAGACGTTATAAAATCAGGAGGTGAGTGGCTATCTTCGCTCAAACTCGAGGACATTGTTTCGCGCTGCCCCGGTGTCGGCGAGGCAGCAGCATTTGGAATCCCTGATCAACGCTGGGGCGAGCGACCGATGCTGCTGGTGGTAAAAACAGATAAAAATCTCAGTGTCAAAGATGTCCAGACCGCGGTAGCCACCGAAGTTGAACGGGGCGTATTATCGAAGTGGGCCATTCCCGAGCGCGTGGAATTTGTAGATGCGCTACCAAAGACCAGCGTCGGGAAGATGGACAAGAAGATTATGCGTGCGACTTATGGATTTTGAGCATTAGTCCGCTAATCAGTTTGCGCTTTCGCCCTGATGTCGATTAGTGACTCTTCCATAATTAAAAGCTCCTGCCTTAAAAAACGGGCTCGGTCACGTTGCTCAGGTAAGTTCTGAATTCTGTACAGATTGTCACTTAGCGCCGAGATTCTACGTGCTAACATTGTTTCTTCGATTGCCAGGCCGAGGGTTGCCATGACGCGTTTGGTGCTTGCTGGTTCCAGTAGGATTTGATGCTGAAGCATTGTGTGTTCCTCTTTAAATATAATTTTTAAATTTGTGACCGATTGGAAATGCTGATCCGTCTGCCTGAAAACGAAAACTAAGAATAGGCGGGTGGGTCTGAATAACTGTGTTATATCTCACGAAGTTAGTGTTATGGGTTTCAATTACCCCACAATTGCGTATTTAGTCACATGGGCTTTGTGAGATCGGTCAATAAAAACAATGATCAAATCAACCTTTTTTAAACAAAAAAGCTCAAAATGACTGTCAAATACCAGATCAATTTGGTTTCTCTGCATTAAATATTGTTTCTTCTGGTTAAATTACGATAAAATTCATTCTATTAATAATATCGCAGCTGATCAGGAGACATGTCATGTGCGGCATAGCAGGAATTTTGTATAAACAGCCAGGTAATCATGAGATAGGTAATACCTTGATCAGCATGCTGGATGGCTGCCAGCATCGTGGTCCTGACAGCACCGGGTTCGCGCTCTACGGTGATAAAAATGAGCAGTTGCAACTGCGTTTTATTGTGCCTACCGATGAAGCTGGTAAATCCACCGCGATTAATAGCATTGCTAATTTGCTTGAAAAACACAATGCCAAAATTGCTGCTGAAGAGTCGGTTGGTTGTTCATACAAGATTGGCGTCGATTTTGGTGGTGATCTTCTGGCCTTCACCAAGGAAATGGAAGAACAGGCCAAACTGGTGTCCGTTGGTTATTCGCTGGATATTATCAAGGACGATGGCACTGCCAGAGAGGTTGACGAGAGATATGACGTAGGTAGTTTTACGGGTACCCATGCGATCGGTCATGTCCGTTTGGCAACTGAATCTGCCGTTCGACCCGAAGCCGCGCACCCGTTCTGGGCTACTGGTTTCGAAGATATTGCCATCGTCCACAATGGTCAGATTACCAATTACTGGAAAATGCGCCGTCGGCTGGAGCGCCGCGATTATGCTTTTCATACAGATAACGACAGCGAACTGGTCGCGGTTTATCTGGCGGATAAGCTGGCACAGGGTGAAAAGCTCGACGATGCCCTGAAAACAGCTATCGATGATCTCGACGGTACTTTCTCGTTTTTGGTATCGACGCCTACCGAAATCGGTTATGCCAAAGATCATCTCGCCGCCAAACCGATGGTATTGCTGGAAAATGATGAGATGATCGCGGTCGCTTCTGAAGAAGTCAGCCTCAATCGGCTGTTTCCCGGGCAGGCCATTAACTCAACAGAACCCGCACCTGGAACCTACAAAACATGGTCACTCTAGATTTAAGCCAGCTTGATATCACGCAGGCTAACGAAAAAATCCGTCAATGCGGTCGTGAGGGAGTCGATGTTGAAATCATCAACCCCGACGCACGCCATAATATCGGTGTCGGTCTGGTCGACCCAATAACGGTCAAGGTGAAAGGTTCCGCGGGTTATTTCTGCGGTGGTTTGTCCGATGGCGCGCATTACGAGATAGAAAGCAATGTCGGTTGGGCGGTTGGTGACAATATCTACACCGGCTCCGTGGTGGTAGGTGGCAATGCCGGTGCAATTGCCGGTGTCGCGATACGCGGTGCCGAGATTGTCATTCACGGCAATATGGGTAGCCGAGCCGGTCAGGTGATGAAAGCCGGCACCTTATGTTGCGGCGGAAACGCGGCCTTTATGTCTGGTTACATGATGTACGGTGGTCGGATTATTATTCTCGGTGATGCTGCCGAAAAAGTCGGTCAGGACATGAGTGCTGGTGAAATATTTATCGGTGGCGAGATCGAAAGTCTCGGCAACGATACAGAGATTGTAGATATGGCACCGGGTGATCTCGAATCGATCAACGAATTCCTCGACCGCTATGGCATGAGTTTTAGCGGTCAGTTTACCAAAGTCGTCAGTGCCGGGAAAAAACTACGCTACGGAAACTCCGAACCACGTACCCGTCCCCAGCCATTTTTCATATCTTCTCAGTCGTCCAGCTACTGGAATGCCAAGGTGCAGGAAGACATATGGATAAAGGGTGAGGTAGGTCGCTATCGTATTCGCGGTTATGGTGCTTCGAAACCAGTACCTCATTTGAATGACATCGCCTTTGCCAGGGATATAACGCAAGCACCCTCAGATGCTTCAGTCCTCGAAGGCATTAATCTCAGAACCAAAGTAGGTGGTCGTTTCGGTGCAAAGCCACTTGATCTCTCTATGCCAGTAATGATTGCGCCGATGAGTTTTGGTGCCCTGAGTCGTTCGGTAAAAATCGCGTTGGCACGCGCCTCCAGGCTTTCTGGTATTTCTGAAAGTACTGGTGAAGGCGGCATGCTTGATGAGCAACGTGAAGAAGCAGATCAACTGATTTTCCAGATGCTATCGGGTCGCCTGGGCTGGAATATCAAAGACATGCTACGCGCCGATGCACTTGAAATTTACATTTCACAAGGTGCCAAGCCTGGTTTGGGTGGTCAGTTGATGGCGAAAAAAGTAACCCCCGAGCTTGCCAAAATACGCGGTATTCCAGAGGGTATTGATTTGCGTTCTCCTTCAAGACATCCCGACGTACTCGGTGCTGATGATCTGGTGATCAAAGTAGATGAGCTACGCGAAGCCACCGGGCATAAAAAACCGCTGGGTATAAAAATGGGCGCAGGCCGTGTCAACGACGACATCAAAATTGCGTACAAAGATGGTTTCGATTTTGTAGAACTGGATGGTTTGCAAGGCTCTACCGGTGCGGCGAGTACCGAAGTACTGGAGAATGTTGGTATCCCCACGCTCTCGGCAATTCAGGAAGCTGTAGATGGCCTGGCCGAAATTGAAGCCAAAGGCGATATGCATCTTGTATTAATGGGTGGCATCAAAGATGGTATCGATGCCGTAAAAATGCTTGCACTGGGTGCGCATTGTGTGTCGATTGGTACTGCGGCGATGATTGCGGGTGGTTGTATTGCCTGTATGCAATGCCACGTCGGCAGTTGTCCGGTCGGTATTGCGACGCAGGATAAGGGGCATGAGGCTCGCTACGACATCGACCGTCAGGCACAAAATATCCACCGCTATTTCGAATCGGTACGCTGGCAAATGGCTGCGATTACCAAAGCTCTTGGATACGATGATGTGCATAGCATCAATCGTGACGATCTGGTTGCCCTGACACCGGAGGCAGCAGAAATGACCGGCCTGCGTTATGTCCCAGGGCAGCGTGATAATACACAACACGACGACAAGCTAACCGATTTGTCGCGTAAGGCGGGGTAAGCCATGTCATTTGACCATTCAGTAACCGCTACAACTGATTTAGTGGACGATAGAAACGACCTGCATTACGTACCAGCACCCTGTCAGGTGGCCTGTCCGGTTGGCACCGATGCCCCGTCGTACATTGCATATATATGGCAAGGTGAGTATGAGAAGGCTCTCGAGGCTATAAATGCCACAAACCCTTTCAGTGCGATTTGTGGTCGTGTCTGTGATGCTCCCTGTGAGCCAGCATGTCGACGTGCCGATAGTGATGATGCAATTGCAATCCGTAACTTGAAGCGTCATGTGTTAGATAGCCTCGGAAGCGATTTTGCACTACCGCCTGTGGCAGTTACTCAAAGCAAAACTGTGGCAATAGTCGGTGCTGGACCGGCCGGCCTAACGGCAGCGCAGGATCTTGCAGAAGCTGGATATGAAGTCCATGTTTATGAGGCAACTGATCGACCTGGCGGCATGATGGTCTGGGGTATCCCACGCTTTCGTTTGCCAGAAGGGGTGATTGAGCAGGACATTCAGCGTATGAGCAGGCATTGTCCTGGCATCAAAATCCATTTGAACTCTGCGCTGGGTGATCAGGTTACTCTGGGTGAATTGAAGCAAAATCATGATGCCTTGTTGATGGCAATTGGTGCCAGCGTCGGTAAGACGATGAACTTGCCTGGTGAATCGCAGCCTTTCGTCAAAGATGGTGTCGGTTTCCTGCATCGCATTAATGCCGGTGAGCGTCCACATTTACCGGAAACAGTATTGGTGATTGGTGGTGGAGATGTCGCTATGGATGCCTGTCGCGCAGTAAAACGTTTGCCAGGAGTGAAATCAGTCAAAGTAATCTATCGCCGTGATGCCGAAGCAATGCCTGCTCGTGCGGAAGAATTGCAGGGAGCAATCGATGAAGGCATCGAGATGGTTTATAACACGCAACCGATCTCAGTGGTTGATGGCAGAGCCATACGATGCTTGCGTACAGAAATGGGTGAAGCCGACACCGATGGTCGTCGACGTCCGGTTGAAGTTGCTGGATCCGAGCACGATATTGAATGTGGGCTGGTGATTGCCGCCGTTGGGCAAAAAGCAAAATGTGCCGAACTAGAAGCACATGGTCTGATGGCTGAGGACAGGGTCAAAGCGATATTTGAAGGAATGGTGACCGAAGACCAAATGATCTTTGCTGCTGGCGATGGTGGTTTTGGTGGTTCGACGATAGTCGAAGCCATGAATCATGGTCATCGTGCGGCTTATTATATGAAGGCTTTCTTGCAGGGTAACGAGAACCCCCTGCCTTATAAAACGCCATATCGGACAAGACGTGTTGAGATTTGTAACGATCCACTATGGGAGATCAACCCGCGTGTTCATCAGGAATTTAGTGGTCTGGGTGAAAACCCGATAGAGTTCGCCGAGATCGAATCGACTTATACCGCTAGCGAAGCCAAGGTAGAAGCGGCGAGGTGTTTCCGCTGCGATGCCGAGACAGGTTCTGCCGACTTCACAGTCGAAAGTCGCGAGTCAATTTTTGCGATGGCACGAATGACATCTGAGCAAGACGATCAACAGCAACAAATACTTGATTCCAGGTTAGAGAATAGAGTAGATCCATTTGGAACGGAGCATATTGCTACTCTCGATGATCTGGTCTTCCTGCCAGCTAACCTGTCGCGTCTGGTGATTGATCCTTACCGCGAAGAATGCAAAACCAGAACAGAACTGGGAGCGAATCGACATTTGGTACTGGACATTCCATTTATCGTTACAGGACTGGACAATGCACCAGCCGAAATAAGTGACGCCTATGGTAAATCGATTGCAAATGCAGGAGCTGCCTGTCTTGGCAGGCGAGGTATCGAAGGTGCTAAATGGCTTCAAATTGTCGATGATAAAGTCGACTCAGCAGCAGATGCTGTAGTTTTCGAAGCTGATACAGTGCTTGCTGCTGGTTCTGTAGAAAAGTCAACACAGCAACCTGCTGGTCTGTTGGTAAATAATAGCAATGTAGAACAGGCCATCGATTTTGGGCTGGCGCATGAACTTGATTTCCTGGTGCTTGATGCCAGCGGTGGCTTGCCAGGTTTAGATGCAGAGTTCACAGCAGCACCAGATTTGAGCATCATCAGACGCGCGGTAAAGCATTTACGTCAACTTAATTGTGAAGAAGAAATCGACCTGGTTTATTTTGGTGGTTTACGCACCGGTACCGATTCCGCAAAGGTACTGGCACTGGGTGCCATTGCTGTTGTAATTGGTGCATCGGCCGTGCTCGCACTAGGTGCCGATATTTCAAGCGGATCACCCAAATTTAGCAGTGAGTTAAGCCATGTAGAACGTAAACAACGTAGTGCGAACCTGTTGCAGGCCTTTAATTCCGAGGCTTCGATGATGGCGCGTTGTACTGGCAAAACCAATTTGCAAAACCTGGAGCCGGAAGATTTGCGAGCGATTACACTTATTGCTTCAAAAACTGTAGGAATTCCGATGTCTGGTAGTTTAGAAATTCACCAAACTTAGACAGATTTCAATTTTCCAGATTAATCCACAAATTTTTGTGGATTTTATCTTTCTTTTTAATATAATAAAAAATGGGAAAAAAATCCCAAAACAAGAACTGAGGAATATATCATGAAAAAAGATTTAGCAGCATCTAAATCTACTGACGTAGAAGTCGATATCGGTCGGCGAAAGGCGCTTTCCAGGCTTGGCCTGGTTGCAACAACAGCTTATGTGGCACCAGCTTTAATGACCTTAAGTAGTTCTGCTCATGCATCCGGCGGTGGTTCCGGTGGTGGAGGTGGAGGCTCAGGTGGTGGTTCCGGCGGTGGTTCCGGCGGTGGAGACGGAGGATCAGGTGGTGCTTCGGGTGGAACATCAGGTGCAACCAGTGGTTCGGAAGGTGCTTCTGAAGGAAGTTCGGGTGCAAGTGCCGGCACTAGCGGTGCTTCATCTGAAGATGGCATATTAATACTCCCTACTGACGAACCCGAAGCCTAGACAAGACCGGATATCACATCAGGTTTTATAGGCCTGATGTGATATTTTTTACCTGCTATGGAATAATTCGATGGCGAGCGATATTCGATATTTAAAATTCAACAACATGTCCAGCTCTGTTGAGTTTGAGGACTGTGGCGAATTGATCGATTGCCTGTTAAAGGGATTTGTTAACTGGTCTATCGACACGGTGCAATCCAACAACAGTCCTGTCATCACTGTAAAGCAGGAAAATAACAAGTACCACATTAAGGGTCACTGGGTAAAAGAACCCATGCTTCGAACCGGTAAGGTAAACGCTATCTGCGGGTTTACCGCTGAATTGATTCGGGCCTATGTGAAGGAGGATGCGCGGTTATTATGCCTTCATGGCGCCGCTGCTGAACTTGGTGGAAAACTTGTCGTGTTTCCTAGCAAATACAGGGCGGGTAAGAGCATAATTTCGGCTTGCCTGGCGGCAAACGGTATTAAGCTGTTCGGTGATGATGTTTTGCCGGTTGATCTTGATGACGGCTTTGGAGTAGCTCCTGGTTTGGCACCACGTCTGCGGCTACCTTTACCTGAAAATCTGTCCCAGCATAGTCGCGATTTTATTGATAGTAATAAAGGACTGGAAGGTGATAGTTATCTTTATCTAGACCTGGGAAAAAATTTACTTGCCGCCAAAGATCATCGTGCACCAATTGGTGCTTTTGTTCTGTTGGAGCGCGAAGCAGGTGTTACCCCGGTATTTGAAGAGATTTCGGAGGCTGATGTATTAAGTCAGGTGGTATGGCAGAATTTCGCACGGCAAGCCGAAGCCCCGCAGATACTCGAAATTCTTAGTATGGTTGTTGCGGGATCCCAAAGTTATCGGTTGCGATATGACAGGGCGGAGGATGCGGTAAAATTGCTAATTGATGAATTTAGTTGCTGGCCGGGACAAATTGATAGTCACACAATCCGTAAAGCATCATCTATAAGCAATGTCCTCAGCGCTATAGAATTACCTGCGGGAAGCTATGTGCGTAACGCAGGTATTAGCGTAATTACAATCGATGAGCAGAGTTTTCTTGCCGACGCACAGGGCGCGGCCATTCATCAATTGAATATAATTGGTAGCGCGATCTGGACCTTACTTGAAGAGCCCATGCATATAGGCGATATGGTCGATTTAATCCAGGCAGCTTTTCCAGATACTACAACCGCATCAATCGAGAACGATGTTACTGCTTTAGTCGATCAACTGGTCACAAAGAAACTATTAGTCGCCGGCAATAACAAAGGGAATGCCTCAAAACTGGAAGAGTTTCCATCAAGGCAGACCTGTGCTGAAATCTATTAGATCGATACATGCCTGGATAGGTATTCTGGTAATGCCCTGGATTATCCTAATCGGTTTTACAGGACTATACCTTAACCATGCAAAGCTGATTAATAAAGTATTGTACATTTCAGCTTACGATGAAGTACTGTTTGATTCGGCACCCGACAGACGTAAGATAGATAAACAGATAGCGGTACGAATAGCCGAGGCACTCTGGGGCAGGAAGTATAAGGGATCAATCAAAGCAGGTATTTACCATAAACGAGCTGTTTTTGTTCTTGAAGCAAATAAAACCAAACTCATCGTGGCAAGGGATACCGGCCATTACTGGCTAAAGTCGAAATTTATGCGAAAGACCTATTCACCCAGGGGTGATTTACTCGATAGCAAAGTATACTGGGGGAGGATATTTAAAATAATTCATACCGATGGCTGGGTCGGGGGAGGCCTGGGTTCCTGGCTCGCCGACATAGCTGCCGCTGCAATGGTCATATTTGGTATATCTGGAATGGTTTTATTTCTTTACCCGCGTATTCGCCGGTTGAAAAAGCACAGGTTAACAATGAAAAAGCTCAATCAGCAAGATCATTCTAAACGTGATACCCAGCCTTCTCGTTTCTCAATTTGAAAATAATAATATTACCTGAAATGGCAAAATCCTGTCACTGATCGAAAAAACTGTGCAAAACACTGGATTTCAATGACGTCTATCGGGTGTAATTTGTTGTAATATCATTCATCTGGAGGAGGTGTTTGCCGGAAGCAATCGATAAAGCCATTAACGGGGTGTCGGATATGTCGAATCAATCCAATGTTCAGCAATGGACCATAGATCAGGTGTTAAACAAGCAGGTAATTGCACGACCCGACCAGGCTTTTATTACGATCGAAGGTGAAACTGTGAATTATATGCAGGCTGATCAAAGGTCTGCACAGGCGGCTAATTTGTTTAATCAGGGCGGTGTCGTCAAAGGTGACCACGTCGCGGTGATGTTGTTCAATAGCCTTGCTTTTTGTGACGTCTGGTTAGGACTGGCGAAACTCTGCGGTGTACTGGTTGCGATTAACACCGACTATATGGGCCAATTTCTCAGCCATGTATTGAATAATTGTCAGGCCAGGATGCTAGTGGTTGAAGCCGAGTTTGTAGAGCGCCTGGAAGCCGTTCGAAGTGATCTGCCGTATCTCGAAGTGTTATATGTGGTGGGTGAGTCTGAGACTACTTCGGGCTTTGAAGTCAGGCAGTTTGAGGATCGGTTTAGCTGTGCTGTTGAGTGGTCTCACCCCGGTCCTGCCTATTCGGATACCGGCTGCATAATGTATACCTCGGGTACCACCGGGCCTTCAAAGGGCGTGCTAATGCCGCATGCTCATCTGTATTTATTCGGCCTTGGCACAATCGAACATATGAAACTCAGGGAGGATGATACTTTTTATATTGTCTTACCTCTGTTTCACGCCAACGGTTTGTTCATGCAGTTGTATGCCACCTTGATTGCAGGCGCGAGTGCAGTCATCCGCAAACGCTTTAGCGCCCGTCGCTGGTTGCCAGACATTATCCAATCTGGTGCCACCATTACCAACTCGCTGGGTGTGGTTGCTGCTTTCGTACTCAAACAACCACCCTCAGAATTCGATCGTGCGCATAAGCTCAGAGCTATAGGGCTGGCGCCAACTAGTACGGAACTGGTCAGTCAACTAAGAGAGCGTTTCGCAATACCCGAGATTTACGGTATGTACGGTATGACTGAGGTCAGTATTCCATTGTACTCACTGCCAGGTGCGCCAAAACCTGATAGTTGCGGTCGGGTCTGGTCGCGATATTACGATTTAAAAATCGTCAGCCCAGATACCGATGAAGAGCTCGGTAGGGGAGAGACCGGTGAAATCGTGGTCAGGCCGAAACAGCCTTACGGTTTTATGTCTGGATATTTGAATATGCCGGATAAAACCATCGAGGCAAATCGAAACTTCTGGTTTCATACCGGCGACGCCGCCTGGATGGACGAAGCAGGCGATGTTTTTTTTGTCGATAGAATCAAGGACTGCATACGCAGGCGGGGTGAAAATATTTCCAGCTTCGAAGTTGAGAATGTTTTATCCGAATATCCAGCTGTAAGTGAAGTTGCAGTTTATGCTGTATCTTCCGAAATTGTGGGCGCGGAAGATGAAGTAATGGCTGCGGTGGTCATCGATAAAAAAACAATCCCCGATATCAAAAAACTGTGGCTGAATGCAAAGCAGAATTTACCGACATTTGCGGTACCGCGTTATATTCGAGTGATGGATGAACTACCCAAAACGCCGACAGGAAAACTCCAGAAACACCTGTTGAGGAAAACTGCTATTACCGATGATACGGTTGATTTTGGCTAAGGTCTTCCTGCGCTACGTTGATGACTACATTGCCGGTCTTGCATCCTGTTTCGACATATTCGTAGGCTTCGACTATTTGCTCCAACGCAAAAGTTTTATCCAACACCGCGGTAAACATGCCTTGTTCGATGAGGCTTTTTACCAAAAGTAAACTTCTTTTAATATTACTCGGGACTGGAAATGCAGTGCTTTTATTACCAATCAATGGTTTTACTACCGCTGTGATTAACGGCAGGTATATATTCTGCGCCAGAAAGCCAAGGTCTGAGGAAATATAGACAGCACCCGGTTTCATTAGATGCCAACATTTAAAAAATGAACTCTTACCAACCGTATCGAACACAAAATCATATTTTTTCAGGTCTTCGGTAAAATCAGACTTTGTGTAGTCGATGACTCTTTCGGCACCGAGAGACTTAACCAGCTCAATATTTTCTGTGGCGCAAACCGCAGTCACTCTGGCTTCGTAATATTTTAGTAATTGCACCGCCGCCGAGCCAATTGCGCCGGTAGCACCATTGACCAGAACGCTTTGGCCTTTTTTGAGGTCGACCTTGTTGATGAAATTGTAGGCGTAATGCACACCCTCGGAACTGGCCGCCGCCTGATGCCATGATATATTGTCTGGTTTGGTTACAACATATTCTTCCTTTATTGTCAGGTATTCGGCCTGGGTGCATGAACCCTCGTCATTAAAACCAAACACTTTATCGCCGGTTTTTAGTGTCGATATTTTTTTACCAACTGCTTCAACAATTCCAGCAAACTCGGTTCCGGGGATCTGTTTTTTTGGCTTCAACAGGCCGGTTACAATGCGCATAAAGAATGGCTTTGCTCTGATGTTTGCGCAATCCGTCCTGTTTACCGTCGCCGCCAGGACTTCTATCATTACTTCATCGTCAGCCGGTTCCGGAGTATCCACCTCCTTGAGTTGAAGCCCATTTGGTGGACCGTAATGCGTGTGAGTGGCTGCCTTCATTCGACGTGGTTTTGATGCAGACCTTGCAGCGCCAGCACCGCCGCCTGCGGGATTGATGTAGCCTGTTCGAATGTCATGCCGGCCGGCTTCAAAGTCAACGTATTCGCTCTTTCAGAAACACAGGAGAATTCGGCAACTACCTCCCTGAACTCCATATAATCGGACGATCCATATTTATTCAATAGACATGCTTCCATGGACATCCTTTCTAAGCGTGATTGGTTGGATAGTTAGGGGTCATTTATCGGCTAATTCAGCTGCATCGCCTTGATGCAAAATGCGGCATTCGACACCTGTTTTTTCCACCTCATGTTTGAATAACTCATCGTCCGCTGGATTGTAGCGCCGGGTAAAAAATGCAGGTACGTTATAGTGGCAGGGTATCACCAGTTTCGGTCGGATTATAGCAACGGCCTGCAGGGCTTCTTCGACATCCATGGTGTTATGAATGGTTCTGCCACCTATCGGTATCATCAAGACATCTGGTGAGTTAATCGTCCGCCAATCTTTTTTCTGTAATAAAGTATCGCCAAGATTAACAATCGTTTTACTGCCAAGCTTGATTTCAAAACCGATAGCCCCCCAGCCTGTCCTTTCACCTGGCCCCGGTGTAAAGGTTTTTGAAAAGGGCCCCAGTTTTAGTGTAAGCTCGCCATGGGTTGCCTTTATACCGGTGACTGTCATGCCATCAATGTCTATGGTTTCATCCACGCAAAGCGTCCGTAGCCTGTCAAATGCGGTGGTAAACGCCAAACCTTTATCACGCGGCCCAAGCATCAGGGCCTTGCCGTTAATATCTTTCAGCATGGTCTGGTTGCAGATAACAGTCGCTCCTGAAGCACTGGCCACTCTGTCGGCATGCCAGTAATGATCGATATCACCATGCGTGATAAAAATATGAGTAATACCTGGCCACTCAGACTTCGGCAACAGTGTTGTCATTCTAAACCAGTAAAGAAACAATGCGCCGGGATCGATGACAATTTTCTTATAATCAGACTCAATCAGGAAAGTGTTGTATCTGTAGAACGTTATGTTCATGACATTGTCTAACTGGAAGGGTGAAAAACCATTGGGCCAGGTTAGCAGATTAGCGGTTTTGGATACTGAGCCAGGTCAATTGGATTCGGTTTTTTCTAATGCCTCGTTGGGTGGTATTGCTTATGAAAAATTCTGAACTTTTGGCATAAATAGTTTCATCACCTTCGTGATTTCAGAGACACTGATGATGGATTAAAAAGATATCTGCTTTTTTCCCAATTTGATCTAACCTTAAGATATCTGAAAGACAGGGTAGTAATGAACAGACAATGACCACACCCGTCACTATTTGTGATGATTCGTCCTTTGCCAGGAAACAGCTGGCTCGTGCGTTACCTGAAAACTGGGATGTAGAAGTGACTTTCGCCGTTAATGGAGTAGAAGGGATCGAGGCGGTTCGGGAAAACCTGGCCGAAGTCATGTTTCTTGATTTGACCATGCCGGAGATGGATGGTTATGAAGTGCTTGAGGCGATTAAGGAAGAACAACTGAATTCTGTTGTTATAGTTATTTCCGGTGATATCCAGCCTGAGGCCAGGGCACGCGTGATGGCGCTTGGTGCTATTGATTTTGTCAAAAAACCCATCGATTCAGAACTGATGCTGGAAATTCTCAATAATTTCGGCCTGGTATCTGAGACTCTGGAAGGGTCGAATCAATCGTTGATGGACGCGTCGGTCGCTGAGGTTTCGTTACTACAGGTTTATCAGGAAATTTCTAATGTCGCGATGGGTCAGGCTGCGGATTTGCTTGCTCAACATCTCGACGCTTTTGTTGTGCTGCCGGTGCCATCGGTGGGCGTTATCGAGGCGACCGAATTACAAATGATGCTGCAATCGGTTGGTGATTCGGTACATACCTCTGCTGTCTTCCAGGGGTTTATCGGTAATGGTATTGCCGGCGAAGCCTTGCTGATATTCGATCAGGCTAACTTCGAAGATATCGCCAGGCTGTTAAAGTTCGAGGGTGAGTTAAATCGAAATGTTGAAATAGAACTAATGATGGACATTGCCAGTATCCTTATCGGCGCTTTTCTAAAAACCTATTTTAAAATACTGGATGTACAGTTTAGTCAATCGCATCCAAAGTTACTTGCCAGAAACCATATCAGAGACTTAACCAGGCCCAAAGAAATTCCCTGGACTAAGACCCTGTCGATAGAAATCAACTATGGTGTTGAAGATCACCATCTGAACTGTGATCTGTTGATATTGTTTGCCGAAGATTCGATTGAAACTATGGATAGCAGAGTGACTTATTACGCTTCATAAACGATATGACAGATTCTGCCTCGGAAATTAAGGAGCTCCACTGGATGATCGATATGCTGACCAATGTCGATGTCGGTCTCGTGGTACTGGATAAAAGCTATTGTATTCGGATGTGGAATCGATTTATGGAGGATCACAGTGCCGTAACAGAAAGTGATGCGAAGGCCAAAAATATTTTCACTCTTTTCCCCGAACTCCCTGAAAACTGGTTTAAGCATAAGATGGATTCAGTTTTTTTGCTTAGAAGTCGCGCCTTCTCGACCTGGGAACAGCGTCAATATTTGTTCAAATTCAAAAACTATCGTCCCATTACCGGTACCGAAGAATTTATGTATCAAAACGTTACCATGATTCCCCTGGCGTCGGCTGACGGTTCGGTAAAACATATTTGTTTGCTGGTTTATGATGTGACAGATGCAGCGATTGGGCAAAAGGAGCTGCAGTACCTAAACCTGGAACTTGAGAAAACAAGTCGCACCGATGCTTTAACTGGATTGTTTAATCGAGGCTACTGGGAGGAAAGTTTCCAGTCTGAATTTGATCGCTGTAGCCGGTATGGATCCGACTCTACGGTGTTAATTTTCGATATCGACCACTTCAAGAATGTTAACGACAGCTACGGACATCAGGCCGGGGATGAGGTAATCCGGTCGACGGCTGGACTTGTGACCCAGTTAATTCGAAAAACCGACGTGGCTGGACGATACGGAGGAGAAGAATTTGTCATCTTCTTGCCAAGTACCATTGCCGAGAAAGGATTCATATTCGCCGAACGTTTACGTGAAAAAGTTGAAGCAATGAAAGTCAGTTACGAAGCAGAGACAATCAAATTTACAGTTAGTGTCGGGATTTGTGGATTTGATAAATCACTGGCCAATCATGAAAAATGGATTGAAAAGGCCGACAAGGCTTTATATTTTAGTAAAGAAAGCGGGAGGAATAAATCTACCATTTTTTCTCTCGAGTAATGGTATCTAAAATCCCTTATCAGCTAGGGGGTCGATAGCAGCTCAATCACCTTAAACGAGCCAACAGCCAATACCATAATAATAACAAGAAATACTAATGACCGATTGGGCAGGGGTTTGCCGCGTTTGGCTTCGATTTGCCTGAGTAACCAGTCGGAGAATACATAAAGTAATACGGCGGTTATGGTGAAGTAGACGAATTGCATGTTTAGCCTGTCGGTGTGTAAATGTGAAAATTAAGTACATAGATCAATACCCCCGAGACCGATACATAAAGCCAGAGTGGTAATGTCCAGCGCGCGATCTTCGGGTGGCGTTTTAAGTTACCTTTGATCGCGAATATTATCGTCGCTACAACCATTGGTATGATGACTGTTGCGAGGATAACGTGGGAGGTCAAAAGGGAGAAATACATTGGCCGGATAATGCCCTGGCCGAGAAACGGGCTGTATCCAACCTGAAAATGATAAGTCAGGTAGGAAGCTATAAAAACTGCCGAAATGACGAATGTTGCCATCATGCACAACCGGTGTGCTTTGTGATTTCGGCGGCGAATAAAATGGTATCCAGCACTTAAAAAAGTAGCGGCCGAGATATTGAGGGCTGCCTGCAAATGCGGCAGATAAGGTACTACTTCGTTTAATGTCATGCGTTTAATGACTGGTGCCAGCTGATCGTGTGATCTTATTGTACACGTTGTACTTACCTGAGGGTTTATTCATTGGCAGGCGTTTGACTTCTTTCAATGTTGTTGCATCGTAAATGATGACTGCGCCATCGGTATCCCAGACGCTGAGTAGAGCATATTTACCATCGCGAGTAAATTCGACATGTGCGGCGGTTTTACCCGGTGCCGGGCGCAGGGTTTTGACGATTTGCAGCGTGCTCTTGTCGATGACATGGACTGCGTCTTTGTCAGGGCCGAAGAAGACGTCGACCCAGGCGTAAGCTGTATTTTCGTGGCTACGCATGAAGAAACCAGGGCCCAGAGTTTCGATTTGTTTGATGGTTTCCCAGCTTTCCATGTCGATGACAGTGACATTGCCTTTACGCAGGTTAGGTGTTGCTAATACGGTACGCCCCTTGTATTCCCAGGTGATGCCAGAACCCAGGTGCGGCATACCGGGTAAGTCTAGATCGGGTACGATAACTCGACCAACGTCGAGGTTAAGAACCTGCCCCTTGCCTTGCCGTGATGCACCGATTATGGATACATATTCCTGATCAAAAAAGAAATCGTCGAGATAATCTGCAACATTGAGACGTCTAACCGGAAAAGGCTCTGATTTACTGTTTTCACCCGACTCGGGGTTGTAGTCGTGCACCCAGCTCCCAAAACCAGGCGGTGGATCGTCGGCATAAGAAATCTCCCAAACCTCTGGAATATCTTTCAGTGCGGCGATAAAACTTTCTCTGGGCGGGGCCACATAAACCGCGCTAATGCGCGAGCTATTACCCTTTTTATCGCTTACATCGATGTACTTGATAGGCTGTAAGTCTTTCGCATCGAGCAAAACAAGCGAATGGGGCAGGTAATTAGCTATCATGACATAACGGTCATCGGCCGAAACCGCGAGGTTTCTGGTGTTAATGCCGGCACGGATTTCAGCTACCAGTTTCAAGTTGTAAATATCGTACTTGCTAATCCAGCCGTCGCGCGAAGCGAAGTAGACGAAACGCCCATCGTTGGAATACTTTGGGCCGCCGTGTAAGGCGAAACGTGATTTAAAACGATGGATCGGTTCAAGCCTGTCACCATCGAGCAAAGTGACGTGATGATCACCGAGTTCAACTACCAGAAACAAATTCAACAGATCGTTGACCTTGAATACAGGTTTGGCGGGTAAATCTTTTTCGAGATTATGAATGATGTGGCTGTCATTTATTTCTGTCAGTCCCCAGCTAAGGGTTTGCTCTGACGGTGAATATATATACTCAACCAGCAACTCGATTTCTTCAGTTGACAACCTACCGGCAAACGCAGGCATTTGCGTCGCTGCACGACCATTACTAATCACATCAATAGCTGCCTTCTTGCGTAGACGTTTTAAATTGCCTGGCAACAGGGCAGGACCCATGCCACCGAGTCGGTGCGCGCTATGACATTCGCCACAGTTTTTTTGATAAAGATTTTTGACATTGTCAGCTGCTACGATATTTAATACTGAAAAAGTAAAATAAAGCAAAGCTGCTTTTAATAAGAAGGAATGATAGAGCATGTTAATTTGTGACGTGTATGCTGCCGAGCATTTCAGGGTGTGGGCCACAGCGATAGGGGTAATCGCCTGGTTGATCGAATTTTCTTTGGTAGCTATCGTCAGGGAAAAGGTAATCTTCCGGTTCTTCTTCGCCCAGAGCCTCGAACCAGACACTATGGTATTGGCGCTTTTCCTGGTTTTGCCAACGTACTGTTTGCCCGCTTTTAATGCTAATTTCGGCGGGAATGAACCGGAAGTCCTTGATTATCACAAGGACTTCCTCTGCGCCTGACGTGCTTGACAGGCCAATCATTAGAAGCGTGATTGTCGCAAATATGCCTGCTTTCATTGATTACTTTTTACTGACTGATAGCATTAATTTCCGCATCTTCATCATCAAAACCAAGTTTCAACCCAAGTGATACATGGTGGAACCGGCTACTGGAATAGTCATCGTGGATGGCGAATCCAATATTATACCATTGGTCGGTGCTCATACTGATATCACCTGGCTTGTCCGAAGTGAGTTTACGCGTCATTTCGACAGTCCACACACCATCGGAGAGGTTACCATTAAATTCTACACCCTGGCCACCGCTCATGATACGTTCGGCCAGTATATGGCCATCTTCCGACTCACCTGTACCGGCTTTGTAACGCAGCAAGTCCATGAAGGCACCATTCTCCATCGCCGCCTGGATCTCTGCATCATCTCTGAGCTTATCCCATCCACCGCGTTTCTTGCCATCCTTGCCTTCGACTTCGATGTGCGTACGACTTTCGGCGAGGTACTTGGTAAATCCCTGACCTAAATCGAGACGTGTAGCCAGAGCTCCGTTAAGCTCGGCTCCATCGGGTTGATGCGGCATGTAATTCACATCGTGGTGGCAGGTTTGCCAGCAACCGGCACGTTCGGCGTATTCGACATCTGGCTCATCTTCGTTGTCAGTGGCAAGCATTATCGCGAACTTGATCGGGTTGTCTGGATCCATCTTGCCTCCATCGACAAATGGTACCGGTGCATGTTCTTCGATATCGGGCCACTCAAAGCGCATGTAGAGATTATCCGCATCGTGAGCAGCTTGAATATTAACTGCAATGCTACCTCGCTTACCAGGAATTGGGGTTAGTTCGATCTTTTCACCAATGACTACAACGTCGCCGATATCTACTTCTTCATCTTCGTGACAATCAAAACAACGGTCACCCGTGGCAACGGCTCGCTTGCCGCCATGATCGCTGCCTTTCATTACCCATTCCATCGAAGACTGTCCGGGGAAAAACAGGGTGACCTCTCGCGCTTCGATACCTGACCAGTCTATACTGCCGTCACTACTAGAATTGCTGGTTGTCTGCACTATTTCTGTTTCTTCTTTAACTACTTCTTCTTCCTCAGCTACTTCCGTTTCTTCTTCGGTTTCAGTGGTCTCTGATTCTGTTGTCTTCCCGTCGATAAACGCTTGCCATTGTGCTGGAACAGGGCGTTTATTTTCTTCGTTAGGCATTTCTAACGCGGTAAGTTCTTCATCGCTGAGTTGGTCGTGTACTTTTTTATGTGCGATACCTTTATGACAGTCGATACAGGTATTGCCTGCCTGCATGCCATTAATATGTTGTTTGCGTGAGCGTTTTTTCTGGTCTTCCGGATTCATTGAATCGAAATCGTGACAGTTTCGGCATTCACGTGAATCGGTTTCTTTCATCGTGCGCCAGACATTCTTCGCCAGGGTTAAGCGTTTCTCGTCAAATTTTTCTGGCGTGTCGACAGTTCCAAGTACCTTGTGAAACAACTCGTTACTGGCCTTGATTTTACGCATAAGCTTATGTACCCAGGGATCGGGAACGTGGCAATCGGAACAGCTTGCACGTACACCGCTACGATTGCTGTAGTGAACCGTAGTCTTGTACTCCTGATATACGTTTTCTTCCATTTCATGGCAGGAAATACAAAATTCCAGAGTATTTGTAGCTTCCATGGCAGTGTTAAAACCACCCCAGAAAATTACGCCGACAGTCATGAAAAACAAAGCGACGCCCAGAGTCGTTCCCATTAATATTTTGTTTGACATAAAGCCGGATTTTGGAAGCTGATTACTCATTATTTATATCGTCCCGTTTTTATATAAAAAAAAGGCGGACAATCTGTTGAGACTGTCCGCCCTGTACTGCTTTTGTACGTAACTCTATCTATCAGGTTACGTGGTTGGTACGGTTGTAAACGTTGAACTTACCTGTTGGTGTAGTCAGACCCTTGATACGCTTGATTTCCTTAAGCGTCTTGGAGTCGTACACCACTATTTCGCCAGTCGGGTTACCGCTGTCCTTACGGTTCCAGACTGATACCCATACTTCCGAACCATCTTTGTTAAACTCAATGTGTACGGCGGCTTTACCGGCTTCCTTGGTTACCTGAATAGTCTTTACGACTTTACGGGTTTTCTTGTCGATAACCTTTACGCTTTGCTGGATCGCAGGCTCTGGGTGTTTGGTTTGATCAGCCCAGACATAAGCCGACTTCGGATGGGTGCGGATGAATACGCCAGCGCCATCGGTATCGACGGTATAGCAGATCTTCCACGCATTAGCCTTGTGACCTTTCGGATCGTTACCCCATACTGTGACCTTGCCCTCGCCGAGGTGAGTGGTGCCACCAACGGGCCCGCATTCTGCATCGTTCCAGTTAGCGCCAGGTCCAGGGTGTGGCAGCTTCGCTGTATCGATCATGGCTTCGAGCTTGCCGGTTTCAGAGTCGACAATAACCATTTTGTTGGATGCATTGGCGGCGATCTGAAAGTAACGGCCGGTCGGATCAAAAAAGCCATCGTGCAGGAACTTGGCGGAATTGACCTGTTTGATAGCCAGGTTGTCGAGATCGGTGTAATCCACCTGCCACATCTGGCCCAGCTCCTTCATTGCAACCCAGAAGGAAGATTGCTTCGGGGTGGTGTAGATTGCTGCCACACGAGACTCATTGACGTAGTCGCCATCGACATTGACACCGCGGGTAGAGACCACTTTCAGTGGCTCCATGGTAACGGCGTCGAGGATGACGAAATGCGGAGGCCAGTAAGCGCCGCCGATAACGTACTTGCCATCACCGGATACGGCGACGTCACGTGCGTCGTAGGCCATCTGCGCTTCAGCGACCAGCATGCTGCCGGGCTTTTGCCAGAGGTCGATCTTGGTCATTTTGCCGTCGCGGCCCTGGGTGTACCAGAAGCGTCCGGGAACGCCACCAACCGGTTTTTCCAGATCATGGTGCTCGGTCGCCTTGATAACGTGTACCGCGTAGCCGGTATCAATGTGGTCGACGATTTCATGTTTGTCGCCGTCGATAATGGCAATCTTGCCGGCATCACGTTCGATAACCACGAAAAAGTTTTCCCAGTTGCGGCCGTGTAGCGGCTTGGTTGGGTAATCTTTGGGTTCGATAAATACATTGTGGCGTTCCTTCATCAATGCCAGTGACATTTCCGGCGGTACCGGTGGTTCCATCTGGATGTAACGCGCCAGCAGGTTGATTTGCTCGTCGCTGAAGACATCGTCGAAGTTGTTCATGCCGCCTTCGGTACCCAACTTGATGATCTTGGAAAGACGCTTGGTACCCAGCTTAAGCGTGCCTTTCGACTTTTTCGCTTTATTGGGTTCCGGTAACAGGCTTTTACCTGTTGCGCCTGCTCTTAAAACACCATGGCAACCGGCACAACGCTGGAAGTACATGCTTTTTGCCTGTTCGAACTCGGCCTCGTTTAGAGGCTTAAAGTCTTTCTTGGCAAAAGCGACTCCCGAAGTTGTGGCCAGCCCGATACATGCGGTAAGCAATATCACGCCGTGTTTTGTTTTATGTATCACACTCATCGATTTCTGCTCCTGATATAAAAAAAATAATCCCGCCAAAACCCTTTGTTTTAACAGGTGTATTAATTAACCGTTCGGACAATATAATGACGGCATAAGCCTTTCTTTGACTTTTGTCAAAATGAGAGACTAATAACCTGGAAGTTGACCTGGATCAATTTGAGGGGAAGAAGCTGTGGTTGTAGTCAAGAATTGC
>JAAENK010000181.1 GCA_024224415.1 Gammaproteobacteria bacterium
CTGGGCAATCACTAATTGCCGGAATTTTATATGTCGATGGTGCATGGGTAGCCAGTCGCCCTTTATCATCCCAGACCAGTTCTTCGCTGGTGAGCCAGCCCATGCCCTGGATGAAAGCACCCTCGATCTGGCCGATATCGATTGCTGGATTAATCGAATTTCCGGCGTCGTGCAAAATATCGGTACGCAACAGTTTCCATTCACCGGTTAAGGTATCGACAACTACTTCTGAAACCGCAGCGCCGTAGGAAAAATAATAGAAAGGACTGCCCTGCATGGTTTCACCATTCCAGTGCAAACCGGGTGTTTTGTAGAAACCATCGGACCAGAGCTGTACGCGTGACTGATAGGCCAGCACGATGAATTCATTGAAAGGCAGGCTTTTATCGCCAAGGCTTACCGCATCGTCTGCAAATTCAACCTCGACTGCGTCACCCTGAAAATACTCAGCGGCGAACGTTGCAAGCCGTTCCCTGATTTTACTTGCAGCAACCTGCGCAGCCTTGCCGTTTAGATCCGCACCGGTTGAGGCCGCCGTCGCCGACGTATTGGGCACTTTACTGGTATCGGTCGCCGTGGCGCGAATACGTTTAACATCGATACCCAATTCGTGCGCCACCACCTGCGCGACCTTGGTGTGCAAGCCCTGTCCCATTTCAGTACCGCCGTGATTCACCAATACGGTTCCATCGGTATAAATATGCACCAGCGCTCCAGCCTGATTAAAATGCACGAGGTTGAATGAAATACCGAACTTGAGCGGTGTTAACGCCAGTCCCTTTCGCAGAATCGGGCTGGATTGATTAAACGTAGCAATGGCCTGACGTCGAGAGGTGTAATCGCTGCTGGTTTCGAGTTGCGCAGTCAACTCGCCTATCACATTATCTTCCACTGTTTGCCCGTAAGGCGTGATATTACACTGGTCGATACCGTAGAAATTACGCTTGCGAACCTCCAGTGCATCCACGCCCAGCTGCCGCGCGATATTGTCGATAATATATTCAATCGCAATCGCACCCTGCGGGCCGCCGAAGCCACGGAAAGCGGTATTCGACTGGGTATTGGTTTTGCAACTAAAAGCGTTGACGCTGACATCGCTGAGATAATAGGCATTGTCCAGATGGCATACCGCACGCGTCACCACCGGACCAGTCAAGTCTGCCGAGAAGCCTGCCTGTGCAGCCATATCGATATCGACTGCCTGGATCAGGCCATCATTGTCGAAACCAACCACGTAATCGAAATGAAAGCCATGCCGCTTGCCGGTAATCATCATATCGTCATCACGGTCGAGGCGTATTTTTACCGGTCGATTCAGATGCTGCGCCGCCACCGAGGCGATACAGGCGAAGATTGCCGACTGCGATTCCTTACCCCCAAAACCACCGCCCATGCGCCGCATTTGAACCAGTACCTGGTTAAAATCGAGCTTTAATGCGTGCGCAACTACCTGCTGCATTTCGCTGGGGTGCTGGGTCGAGCACCACAACTGGATGCAACCGTCTTCGCGCGGTGCGGCGTAGGAAATCTGGCCTTCGAGATAAAACTGTTCCTGACCACCGACCGATATTTCGCCGCTGAGTTTATGCCGTGCTGCGCCAAGTGCTTTTTCAGCATCGCCACGGCGTAAGCGCGCCGGAGGCAATACCCAGGACTCAGCCTGTTTTGCCGCTCTGACATCGAAGACTGCCGGTAAATCTTGGTATTCGACTAATGCTTTGCCTGCTGCTTTACGCGCTGCGACTATAGTCTCCGCCACTACCACGAATATCGGTTGTCCAACGTACTGCACCAGGCCATCGGCCAGAATCGGATCATCCTTGATAATGGGTCCGCAATCATTATGGCCGGGAATATCCTTTGCGGTGAGTACCGCGACTACGCCATCGGCTGATGTTACCGCGTCGAGGTTGATGGATTTGATATGTGCGTGTGCGCACTGGCTTAAGCCTGGAACGGCATACAGGGTGCCGGCAAGTTCAGTGATGTCATCGACATAGGTTGCCTCTCCAGCAACGTGGAGGTGCGCAGATTCGTGCACAACCGAGCTGCCTGGCTTAATGTCCATCAAGCGCTTACCTCAAACACATTCAACGGGATTTTCGAACTGGTTTGCAGGTAAAAGCGGTAAAGCAAATTCGCCGCCGCTTGCTGCCGGTAGGCCTCGCTCGCTCGCATATCGGACATGGGTTGGAAATCCTGCATCAACAGTTTAATGCCCTGTGAAACGGTCTTTTCGTCCCAGTTTTTATCCAGGAGGAATTGCTCGGTTTGCGATGCCCGTTTAGGAATAGCCGCCATACCGCCGAAGGCAATTCTGATACTGTCAACCCGCTCTCCATCCAGTTTCAGCGCAAACGCTGCACATACTGCCGATATGTCCTGATCGAACCGCTTGCTGAGTTTATAGCCCTGTAGCTGAATACCGGCACCACGGGTTGGCACAATGACCGCCTCGACAAATTCACCCCGTTGCATGGCATTCTTTTGATAATCTAGGTACAAGTCCTGCAAATCTATTTCACGGGTTTGCGCACCCAACCGTAATCTGACTCGTGCACCAATGCAGATCAGCGGGGGCATCGAGTCCCCTATCGGCGAACCATTCGCGATGTTGCCTGCCAGGGTTCCGGCATTGCGCACCGGCATCGAGGCAAAGCGGCGGAATAACTCGCCTAATTCAGGGTAAGGGTCCGACAGGCTGTCAAAGGCGTCTTCGAGCGATACTGCTGCGCCAATTTCGATACACGATTCGTTTTTAGTAATTTGTCTAAGTTCAGCGACATTGCCGAGATAAATAACTTCTGATAATTCACGTAACTGCTTGGTGACCCAAAGACCAACGTCGGTACCCCCGGCGAGCAGGGTTGCATCCGGGTGCTGCTGGAATATTTCGGCCAACGAGGCAAGGCTGACAGGCGCATAGTAGGAGGAACCAGCCGATTGCAATTGCAGGTCGGTATCTGTTTTGAGCTGGTTTAACTGTTCAAGCATGGCCGATTCGTTTGCTTCAACAGCAGGATAATCGTAAATATGCTTTCCAGCTTCAACGATGCTGCGGTACCCGGTGCAGCGACACAGGTTGCCCGATAGAGCATCGTTTAATTCAGTCCGATCCAGTCTAATGCCACTTTTGTACTGAGCAAACAACGACATCACAAAACCCGGCGTACAAAATCCACACTGCGAGGCATGATAATCAACCAGGCTTTGCTGAACCGGATGCAAGCTTCCATCAGCTTGCTTTAGAGATTCGACAGTAAACAGGATCTTGCCATCGAGTGTCGGCAAAAATTGAATGCAGGCGTTGACCGCCCGATATTGAATATCATTGTTGACCGCTTCGGCGATAACCACGGTGCATGCACCACAGTCGCCTTCGGCACAACCTTCTTTGGTACCGGTTCGGTGGATATCCTCGCGCAGGTATTGCAGCAGTGAGCGGGTAGGATCCGTGATTTCTACGGTTTTTATTTCACCATCGAGTAGAAAACGGATGTTATTCATTGCCCTTTAGCTACCCCGGTAGGTTGAATAACTCCACGGTGAAACCAGCAACGGTACGTGGTAATGCGCATCGGCGTCGGCAATGCCAAAACGTAAAACTACTTCACCGACAAAGGCTGGATCGGGTAAGTCTAACGTAGTGTTATGGAAATAATCACCAGCCTGAAACACCAGCTGATAAACCCCCGGCTGGAAGTCATCGACATCGAGAATTGGGCTATCGAGTCGGCCATCGGCATTGGTTCGATCTTGCTTGAGCAGTTTAAACTCGTCTTCAAGCCGATATAATGCGACGTTAACAGCGGCGGCAGGACAGCCTTGCGCCGTGTCGAGTACGTGTGTCGTCAACCTTCCCATGCGTCCCCCTCATTGGTCAGGGTGGCTAAATTCGCATCAATCGGTAAAATTGTCAACACTTTTCATTAATATTGTTAACAATATATTTATTCATGCTACACTGCCCGACATCAATCTATAAGGAAGCCTGTTGCCAAAATGACAAGTCAGCTAGCGCACGATCGCTCCACTACTAGCACGAGCGAGGAAGATATTC
Source organism: Gammaproteobacteria bacterium (assembly GCA_024224415.1). GTDB lineage: Bacteria > Pseudomonadota > Gammaproteobacteria. The sequence continues at coordinate 4,061 of JAAENK010000181.1, forward strand.
TCCGCCAGATTGAGCAGGCTGTACTCGACCACCGCCTGCCGCCGGGCACCAAGCTCAAAGAGGTGCAACTCGCCGAGTTGTTCGGCGTTAAGCGCGGCAAAATTCGTAAAGTATTAACGCGACTGGCCAATTCTCGGCTGGTAGTACAAATGCCAAATCGCGGCGCTAGCGTCGCCAAACCCTCCGCCGAAGAGGGCCGCGACCTGTTTGCCACGCGTCGCGCAATTGAATCGGCAATTATCGAGACCCTGGTAGTCAGGCACGACCAGAATATTATTAACCAGCTTCGTGAATTACTCGAAAGCGAACAACAAGCCTATCAACAGGGTAACAACAAACATGCGCTAGCTTTATCGGTAGATTTTCATCGACAGCTCGCAATATTGGCCGGTAATACGGTAATGCAGGAATTTCTCAATGATATTATTCGACGCACCCCACTGGTGATTCTCACACATCTGGGCTCGGACACTGACAACCGCTGCCGCAACCAGGAACACGAAGCCATAGTCGATGCCATCGCAGATGGTGATGCCGGTAAAGCCATAGAAATCATGAACCAGCACTTGTTACACATCGAAAACCAGATCGACGATAAACCCGAGATCGAGCAACCCAACCTGGCTACTCTGCTTTTATCCCAATAACTATTGAGCAATTCGATGAACAATACCACCGCATACCCCAGAGATTTAATCGGTTACGGTGCTAACCCGCCGCATGCCGACTGGCCCGAAAATGCCCGTATAGCGCTGCAATTCGTATTGAATTACGAAGAGGGCGGCGAAAGTAATATCCTGCACGGCGACAGCGGATCAGAACAGTTTCTGTCGGAAATCATCGGCGCGCAGTGTTACGAAAACCGCCATATGAGCATGGAATCGGTTTACGAATACGGCTCCCGCGCCGGGGTCTGGCGAATCCTCAACGAGTTCAAACGCCGGGGTTTTCCACTTACTATCTTCGGTGTAGCGATGGCTTTACAACGTCACCCCGAACTGGCGAAAACCTTTGTCGAATACGGCCATGAAATCGCCTGTCACGGCTTACGCTGGATTCACTATCAGCATGTCGACGAAGACATCGAGCGCGAGCATATGACACAGGCGCTTGACATCATCAAACAAATCACAGGCGTCATGCCGCTGGGTTGGTATACCGGACGCGACAGTCCGAATACACGCAGACTGGTGGTTGACCAGGGAAAATTAATTTACGACTCGGATTACTACGGCGATGACCTGCCCTTCTGGACTCAAGTCAAAACCAGCAACGGCGAAGAAAAATCACATTTAGTAGTGCCTTATACGCTGGATACCAACGACATGCGCTTTGCCACCGCGCAGGGATTTAACAGCGGTGAACAGTTTTTCCAATATCTACGCGACAGTTTTGACGTACTCTATGCCGAAGGAGCGACTGCACCAAAAATGATGTCGATAGGTTTACACTGCCGCCTAATAGGCCGCCCCGGCCGGTTTGCAGCGTTGCAACGCTTTCTAGATTATGTCGAAAACCACGAACAGGTGTGGATTTGCCGTCGCGTCGAAATCGCAAGGCACTGGATGGAAAGGCATCCGGCTTAGCCTGCATGGATGGTTGTCATATCGAGATTTTGCGCACTCGATTTAATTAACCGGCAATTTTACCTCCCGTCCAACTCTATCAAGTAATTCAACATAAAATAAAATATCAGCATCAGTCAAACCCCGGTGTCTTTTTAAAAAATTCGCTACGCTTTGCCCTGTTTTTTTAGTGCTCAATACATCACCCTGGAAATCCAGTTTCGCACGGGCAAAAACCGCAGCCGTTTGGTGACAACCCGAACATTCATTTTTAAATCGGGGTGGTACGTTTAACTGGGCCAGCAACAGAGCATAAACTTCGTCGACCAGTTCACCAGGAAGATAATGATTGTGAAGAAACTCGGGCAAATTATCGACATGGTGCAATCCCAGTAAACTACCGTCCCTCACCCGCAAATATTTTTGTGCAAAATCGCTTGAATGCCCGTGACAGTCAGCGCAACGATCATGCCATAACCAGTGTAAATCCGTCTCACTGGATGAACTAGCGGGCATCGATAACCCAACTATTAACAGCATAAATATCGAAAATAGTTTAAAGAATTCCCACTGTTTAAATCTGACCATTAAGTGGTAAATTTACCGTAAATATTCAGATCATCGGTTGTCCTAAATCAATAAACCCATAACCACTAAAACGTTTCCACCTAAATTGACCCAGAACAGTTGTCATTACATCGACAGGAAATATACTGATTGGATCGAAAAATCCAGGAAAAGACATGAAACCAATAACCATAGAGTTTAACGTCAGTAACCAGGATGAAACCTTCAGGGAAGATAGCGTCACCTTTGATAAGGTGGAGGAGCTGTTCGACTACGTATCACCGGGAGGTGATTGCGAACATATGCCCGCCAACCTGAATGAAGTACAAATGATATTTCTACCCCCCAGTCACCCTAACACCTTTAATTCTATTGCTGATTTGCGAGTCACTCTGCAAATGGGAATCGTGTTTCTTACCGGCCCATTATCCACCATCGTGCAAGTGGCACAGGAAATTATCGATAAAGTCGGTCGCGGAGAACTGGGCGAAGGATTTCTGGCAATTATCGGTGCAGAAAATTAATAATGCGCCAGGTATCAAGTAAAAACACGAATGAAAGGCTGAAACTACGTCGCGTAAAAATAGACACTTACCGCGAAAACGTCGCCTATTTACATCGCGAATGTGCGATTTATCGCGCTGAGGGATTTCAGGCTTTATCCAAAGTTAATATTTGCGCTAACGGTCAACGCATACTAGCGGTACTCAATGTGGTCGATGATAAAAAACTGGTCTTGCCAAATGAAGTCGGTTTGTCGGAGGAAGCTTTTGCCAAGCTCGACCTGGCGGAAGGCCAGCTCATTAGCATTGAACATGCCGAACTCGCGGAATCAATGAATGCTGTACGACGAAAAATTGCCGGCGAGCGGCTCACCCAGAAGGACTTTGAACATATCATTGACGACATTACCGAGCGACGCTATTCGAAGGCCGAAATTTCCGCATTCCTGGTCGCATCAGGTCAATCGAGCATGGATCGTGATGAAGTATATTACTTGACGCGCGCCATGCTAGAAGTCGGCAAGCAGCTACAGTGGAATGAATCCCTGGTTGCCGATAAACACTGCATCGGTGGTATTCCCGGTAACCGCACATCCATGCTGGTGGTACCAATTGTCGCCGCGCATGGCATGCTAATCCCAAAAACTTCGAGTCGCGCCATCACCTCGCCAGCCGGCACAGCCGATACCATGGAGGTATTGGCAAACGTCGAACTGGATATCAAGAAATTGCACGACATTGTCCGTAAGCACCGGGTCTGCCTGGCCTGGGGTGGACGGGCTAAACTATCACCAGCCGACGATATCATGATTGCAGTAGAGCGCCCTTTGGCAATCGACTCACTGGGGCAAATGGTGGCTTCGATCCTGTCAAAAAAACTCTCAGCGGGTGCAACACATTTACTAATCGATATACCCGTTGGACCAACTGCCAAGGTTCGTCACATGCGTCAGGCTCAACAGTTGCGAAAATTATTCGAGTTTGTCGGCGACCAGTTCAGAATTCACCTCGAAGTGGTAATCACCGACGGCAGACAACCGATCGGTTCGGGCATAGGTCCGGTACTGGAGGCACGTGACGTAATGCAAGTGTTACTAAATGCACCCAACGCACCAGACGATCTGCGTCAGAAGTCACTACACCTGGCTGGCAGAATCCTCGAATTTGACCCAGATGTTCGAGGCGGAAAAGGTTATGCTATCGCGCGTGATATCCTCGATTCCGGCCGCGCACTCGATGTCATGAATAACATTATCGGTGCGCAGGGCGCGCAGCATCAAAACTTCGAATTGGGCAAACTCACCCACGAGGAAGTCGCCCCCGAAGACGGCACAGTTATCCAGATCGATAATTTGCAAATGGCCCGAATTGCACGATACGCTGGTGCACCAATGGATAAAGGCGCGGGCGTCGACCTTTTCAAGAAACTGGGTGATAATGTTACCCAGGGTGAGCCACTGTATCGCATACATGCAGTGTATCCTGCCGACTTTGACTTTGCACTGGAACTCTGTCAGCGTGGCAGTGGCTATACTATTGGCAAACGAGAAGACATACCAAAGGCTTTTGTAGAATTTTGATGATACTCTGTTTTGACGACTACGAGGCCCAGGCAAGACGCCTGGCGCAAGCACTCGACATGCCTTGCCAGGTCATACAACGACACCGTTTTCCCGACGATGAAAACAAACTGACCCTGCCCACGGAATTACCCGCGCATGTCATTTTTTATCGCAGCCTCGACCACCCGAATGAAAAGTTGCTGGAGTTATTGCTGGCTGCAAAAACCGCAAGAAACCTCGGCGCGGAAACACTTAGTCTGGTCGCACCATATCTGTGCTATATGCGCCAGGATATAGCCTTTAACCCAGGAGAAGCAGTTAGCCAAACCATTATTGGGCAGTACCTCGCAGAGCTATTCGACAACCTGATCACGGTCGATCCACATCTGCATCGGATTGATCACCTGGAACAAGCTGTACCGGCGACTAAAGCTATCTCTCTAACTGCTACCAATATGATGGCCGACTTTTTACAGGATCATGTAGTAGATCCTGTTTTAATAGGGCCAGATAGTGAGTCGGCGCAATGGGTTAGTGCAGTCGCCAAATCCAATCGCTGGGAGTATTCGGTCTGCGAAAAAATACGCCGGGGCGATGAAGATGTCCAGATAGTTATGCCGAATGTCGACATTCATAAACGCACCGTAGTAATAGTCGATGATGTTGCCAGTAGCGGACAAACACTAAAGACAGCAATAGCAGAATGTTTTTCTAGAAATGCTGCCCAGGTTAGTTTGCTGGTTACCCATGCCCTGTTTGGACAACACGCAAAGCAGGCTTTACTTGAGGCGGGTGCACGAAACATCTGGAGTACCGATAGCGTGAGCCACGACAGTAATGTAATTCCATTATACAACTTGCTTAAACAAGCTGTGTTAGAGTTAGCCTAGAAACACCTATATACAATCCTTCAATCAATATGACAGGCACACAAACGCTAGCCACACTTAATCATTTATCCCGGCAGAAGTTTGTTGCAATACTCGGCAGCATTTTTGAGCATTCTCCCTGGGTGGCTGAACGGGCATTCGACAAACTACCCTTCGAGTCAGTTGGAAACCTGCAACAGATCATGTTTGATATTGTGTTGGTATCGAGTGACGAAGAGCGTCTGGCCCTGATCCGCAACCATCCCGAACTCGCCGGTAAAGAAGCCGATGCAGGCACGCTCACTGCCGATTCAGAAAAGGAACAATCCCGTGCCGGACTCAACCATTGCAGCGCCGAAGAGCTTGAGCTATTGCGAGGCTTGAATAAGAACTATCTGGATAAATTTGGTTTCCCTTTTGTGATTGCCGTCAGTGGTTTGAACAAACACCAGATTATCGCGGCAATGCAAACCCGACTGGAAAATAACCGTGATATAGAGTTCACCACTAGCATCAATGAAATTGGCAAAATAGCACAGATCCGGCTCGATACGTTAATCAATGGATAATATCCAGGCCCTGATTTCAAAATCAAAGATCCATACCGAATGGCAACCACTGTTAAGCGAAGCATTAACGAATCTCGATGATGCCTACCTGGCGGAGCTACTTGAAGAGCCCAACTGGTTACCCGGCACAAACCATTTATTCAAAGCTTTTCAGCGCAACCTGAAAGATGTGCGCTATTTGCTGATTGGTGAATCGCCTTACCCGCGTCTACAGTCGGCGAACGGTATCGCTTTTTATGACGCTGCAGTCGGTGATTTATGGAGTGACAAGGGTTTAAGCAAGGCCGTCAATCGCGCAACCTCAATGCGTAATATTCTTAAAACTGCATTGTTGGCCGAGGGCCATCTAACCGTGAACGGGGAAGGTAAAATCACCCAGGAAGCTATAGCGCGAGCGGATAAAACCGGTTTGATAAAAACCATGTCCGAGCTGTTCGACAATTTGCACAGGCGTGGGTTTCTAATGCTAAATGCGACACCAGTATTACATCCCGCCCGAAAGCCAGTGAGTGAAGCCCTGTTCTGGCAGGACTTTCTGCAATCTATATTGGCACAGCTTGCTGATTCACTCGATCAGCAGCCGACACTGGTGTTGTGGGGGAAAATAGCAAAAAGTATCGAAGCCCTGCCGGCTGCGAATCATTATCAAAAACTGATTAGCGAGCACCCATATAACATTTCGTTTATCAATAACTCACTAATGCAGAATTTATTTGCTGAGATACAAATTCTAACGACTGGCTAGATAATCGGTTAATCCAGCCATAACATTTTCCTTACTAAACCCTGCCCCCATATTCAACATGGCATCAGCATAACGACTAACGATATCGGTCAGGGCTTTATCGGTGAGCTGGTTTAAAATACCAACCCGAACCTGAACCGGCTCTGACAAGGTAGGCCAGATACCGAAGCCTTCAGCTCGACAGGCACCGACCAGTTCTTTCTCCCTGCCCACCAGGTCGCCAGGCAGGTTACAGACCACCAGGCTGGTCATATTTGAAGTCACTTCACAACCCATTGCCTCAATCGCCTGGCGCAGGCCTTTTTCGAAGAAGGCGTAGTCAGCCGTCTTTTGTGCGCGACCATGCTGCAATAACAGACGCAGGGCCTCGTGGAATGAAGCCACTGCGTAACCGGAATGTGTACGATGATAAACGGCAGCATCGGCATCTTTACCATCGATGATGCTCCAGTGACGAGCTTCGAGAATCGGGTTATGCACATAAGTGTAGCAACCGCGTTCTTTTAGCAAATTAATAACCTTGTCGTTAAAACTCACCGGTGCGTAAGTCAATGGTAGCGCCAGAATACCTTTCTGCGGACAGGATGCCCAGGTGGTGACCGCTGGATAATCGTCGATATTAAAATCGGCGATACCCAGGCTGGAAACAGCATCAACTATACCCATGGCGCCGTGTCTGGCGCAGGCGTCGTTAAAACCCTGCAGATCATTGATACGACCACTACCGGTTTCCCAATGCGCCATAAAGGCCCACATCGGTTTATGCTCGGCCAACGCGGCTTCAACTATGTCACCTGTTACCGACTGGCCGTGGGGTACATTGATCGTAACGACATTACCGGGTTTTGGGTTGAGCGGATTGGCAGCCAGATCGGCGGGCGTCGAAGCTTTCATGCGGATTGCCAGGTCATCGATACCGCTGAAGGTACCGTTGACAAATACGACGATACAGTCACCTGGCAGAATCGGTGCGAAGGCACAGTCCAATCCGCTAAAACCGGTACCACCCACGGCAAAGGTATGGATATTATTTGTGCCGAAGACTTCACGCAGCATAAATTTGGCTTCCTGCATACCACGTATCACATCGGCCTGCATGTGATCGGCCACACCTGCGCGCGCAAAACTTTCAAGAACTCGCGGGTCGGTATTACCCGGACCGGGGCCGGCGGCCAGCGTATTGGGGATTTCTAACTGTGGGTACATTGTTAACGTCTCTTCATAATTGTTCAGGGCTTAAAAAAATCTGCTGGCTTACATCCACCCAGCGCGGCGGTAATCTGATCGGCTGTCTGTCTCACCGCTGTTCCCAGTTCGGTTAGACGTTTATCAACTATCCTGGCTTTTGGCCCCGATAACGAAATGCCTGCCAGGGCCACCGCATTTTCATCAAATATTGGGGCCGCCACGCAACGCAGGCCAACCGCATGCTCTTCGTCATCGAGTGCATAGCCGTCTCTGCCCACTGCATTCAGTGCGGCGCGAAAATCGGCAGGATTGACGATGGTTTGATCAGTAATTCGAGATAGCCCTTTGTGTTGCAAAATTTGCGCTACCTGTTGTTCGCTCATGCTCGCCAATACGGCTTTGCCGACGCCCGAAGCATGGATTGGTGATCGACTACCCAGGGTCACAACCATGCGCATCATTTCCTTCGATTCGACCTGGCTGATATAAACCACCTCACCGTCGTCGATAACACCGAGGTTGACGGTTTCTCCGCATTGCTCTGCGAGCGCCTGCATATAGGCTCGTGAGGTCTCGACAAAGTCACGCCGCTTGAGGAATGCATTGCCAACGGTAAAAGCCTTCAGGCCGATATACCACAAGCCTGCCTGCGCATCCTGCTCAACAAAGTTGAGTTCCTCAAAGGTGCTGAGCAACCGGTGCGCGGTGGCCGGAGGCATACCCAGCTGTTGCGACAGATCGGTAAGGTTCATACCCTCGACCGATTCCGACAGCCGTTCCAGCAGGGTTAGCGCACGCGTCAATGACTGGTTTTTACCTTCGCTGGCGCGACTATTGGGTCCTGGTGGACGACCGCGTTTTTTCGCTACTGTTGTAATCGAATTACTCATAATGGCAAATTTAGCATCTTCTTCAGGTAAAAGTTATACATATACGACATATTTAGAAATCTATTCCATTTATAATATTATTGTTAGATTATTTGTAATACTAGTATCTACCTAACTGTTTTAAATAACATTTAATTTATTAATATTATTTTCATAATATTGGTAATATTTACCATTTATCAAATTGAGTGAAAGATTTGAATCATCTTTGGCAAGGATTTTCCAGGGACACAACCGTGTAGCGCTGATTCTAATTTACCTGCCTGATTGGATGAAGCGGTCCTTTTTATGCAAAAACTGTGAGCGCAATCTACGTACAGATATCCCCTATAAACCATAATTAGCACGTATATATTCAGATTCAATTGGTTAGAGATACTAATGCGAGTAGCAATTTTTGGCAGTGGAGGTGTTGGCGGTTACTTTGGCGGTCGACTCGCACAACTGGGTGTCGACGTCAATTTCGTTGCACGTGGTAAACACCTGACGGCAATTCGGCAGCAGGGTTTGAGGGTAGACAGCATCGCCGGCAATTTTAAGCTCAGCCATGTTCAGGCCACCGATTCAGCCAGGCAGATAGGTCCAGTCGACTACATCATCTGTTGCGTCAAGTCCTGGCAGGTAGCCGCAGCAGCAAAAGCGATGAAACCAATGGTGGGCGACAACACCCTGGTGATTCCGCTGCAAAATGGTGTCGAAGCGCCTACACAACTCGCCGAAATACTCGGTGAGGACAAGGTGCTAGGTGGACTTTGCGCGATCATTTCGTTTCGTGCCGGGGCCGGTCATATCAAACATATCGGCGCCAATCCATTGATTCGATTCGGTCATCTCGACCGACACGCCGATTCCAGAGTCAATACACTCTCAGAAACATTCAACCGTTGCCACGGTGTAAAATCGAGTATTCCCGACGATATTAATGTCGCTATGTGGCAAAAGTATATGTTGATCAGCGCCTGGAGTGGTGTCGCTGCGGTTACCCAGGCACCGATAGGTGTATTGCTCGAAATCGATGAAACTCGCCAGATGATGGTCGATGCACTTGAGGAAATTTACCAGCTCGGGCTGGCGCGACAGATTGATTTGCCAGGCAATAGCGTCGAAAAGACGATCGCCACGCTCGAAAGCTTTCCAAAGAGTTCGACGACTTCGATGCAGCGCGATATCGCCGAAGGCTTACCCTCCGAATTAAGCGTACAAAATGATGCAGTTGTCAGGTTTGCAAAGCAGGCCGGGCTGGATACACCGGTAAACCGCTACATCCTTAACAGCCTGCGGCCTACCGAATTACGTGCCCGTGGCGCATTGAGTTTTTAGCGATGCCCTTGCGCCTTGGCTTCACGACGGTGCTCATGTAAAACGCTCTCGGTATAACCGTTTGCTGTTTCCCGACCCTTAAACACCAGGTCAAGCGCTGCCTGAAAAGCGATATTATTGTCGAAATCCGGGGCCATATTGCGGTATTCCGGGTCACGCACATTTTGCCGGTCCACAATCTCGGCCATTTTCTCGAATACTTTTCGAACCTGCTGCTTGTCGGTAATGCCATGATGCAGCCAGTTCGCCAGATGCTGGCTGGAAATACGCAAGGTCGCACGATCTTCCATTAATTCGACATCGGCAATATCAGGCACTTTCGAGCAACCAATGCCCTGATCAATCCAGCGCACGACGTAACCTAGTATGCCCTGCGCGTTATTTTCCAGTTCCTTGATCAAATCACTCTCGTTAACCTTGCGCCCATCGAGCACCGGGATGGTGAGGATATCTTCGAGCTGCGCGCGCGGACAACTGGTAAGCTGGCGCTGGCGAGCACGTACGTCAACCTGATGATAATGCATCGCATGCAAACAGGCCGCTGTGGGTGATGGCACCCAGGCGGTATTCGCACCGGCTCGCGGGTGGGCGATTTTCTGCTCCATCATCGCCGCCATATTATCGGGCGCTGCCCACATGCCCTTGCCGATCTGACCATGGCCGGGCAAGCCGACCTCGAGGCCGATATCGACATTCCAGTCTTCGTAGGCCAGCAACCATTTGGAGTTTTTAATCTTGTTCTTCGGAATAATCGCATCCGCTTCCATGCTGGTGTGGATTTCATCACCGGTACGATCCAGGAACCCGGTATTGATGAAAACCACGCGCTCGCTCGCTGCACGAATGCATTCCTTGAGATTAACGGTAGTGCGACGCTCTTCATCCATGATGCCAATTTTCAGCGTATTAGACGCCAGCCCGAGCGCCTCTTCTACCCGACCAAACAATGCGACGGTCTCGGCCACTTCGACCGGGCCATGCATCTTAGGCTTAACTATATATACACTACCCTTGCGGCTGTTTTTAAATTTGCCATTACCCAATAAATCGTGTTTTGCAGCCAGCACGGTAACCATGGCGTCGAGAAAGCCTTCAGCAATTTCCTCGCCATCGCAAGTCACTGCATCGGTATACATATGCATACCAACGTTTCGCACAAACATCATGCTACGTCCGGGTAGCGTAGCCGGTTCGCCATCCGGCGCGATAAATTCCAGATCAGGATTAAGGCTACGCTCCATGGCTTCGTTGCCACGCATCACAGTGGTGGTGAGGTCGCCTTTCATCAGGCCACACCAGTTGCGATATACCCGAATTTTATCTTCGGCATCGACTGCGGCAACCGAGTCTTCACAATCCATAATCGTGGTAATCGCGGATTCAACCACAACATCGTAAACATTGGCAAGGTCGCCCTGGCCAATATAAAAACCCTCACCGATTAAAACTTCGATATGCAGATTATGGTTACGCAGCAATATCGACGAAGGCGTATCAGCATCACCGCGATACCCAGCAAAGCATTCGCGCCAACCGAGTTCGGTTTCGCTGCCATCGCCCATTACCACAATCAACTTGCCCGAGCGCACTTTGTAGCGGGTAACATAATGATGACTGCCAATCGCCAACGGCGCAGCCTGGTCGAGGAAATCGCGCACATAGCGAATGACCTGCTGACCCCGCACCGGATTATATTTTGCAGTTTTCTTACAGCCTTCGACTTCCAGGATGATATCGGTGCCATAAAGCGCATCGTAGAGACTACTCCAACGCGCATTCGCCGCATTCAGCGCATAACGGGAATTATCTACCGGCACCACCAGTTGCGGCCCCGCAATCAGCGCAACTTCATCGTCAACATTTTCAGTGCTTACCTTGAACGGCTCACCTTCGTCTACCAGATAACCCGTCTCACGCAGAAAATTCTTATATTCCTGCATATCTATCTTGCCAAAATGGGTTTTGTGCCAGTCGTCCAGCTTCCCCTGAATCTGGTCGCGTTCGAGCATTAACTCGCGATTTCTCCCACCCATAGCTGCATTTATCTCCGCCAGAGACTGCCAGAACTGCTTTGATTCGACGCCGGTTCCGGGTGCTATTTCCTGATCAATCAATTGATACAGGCTATTATCGATACTCAAACCACTGGTTTTAATACGGTTTTTCATAAATGGTGTCGTGTCAGGTGGTGTGTTTAATGAGTATATCGCCCATGTGTCAAAACCAAAACCCACAATTAAAAGTTGATATAGAAAGTATTTGCCAAGCAGTACAAATCACTATAATGTGCGCGCCATAAAGGTGTCCACCCAGGTGGATGAAACGGGAAATTGGTGCGAGTCAGTTTTTTTGATTCAAACCCGATGCTGCCCCCGCAACGGTAAACAGATTGTGCTTTACATATACCACTGAGCGAATGCTCGGGAAGGTTATTGCCAGGATCAGATACTGATCATTCTGTGAGCCCGGAGACCGACCTTTATACCGAAATGATATTA
>JAAENK010000182.1 GCA_024224415.1 Gammaproteobacteria bacterium
CGTCGAACCGATTCAGGGCGAGGGTGGTTTTTATGCCGCGCCAACAGAGTTCTTGCAAAAATTACGCGAACTTTGTGACCTTCACGGTATCGTTCTGATCGTGGACGAAATTCAGACGGGTTTCGCGCGCACCGGTAAAATGTTCTGTTGTGAATATGCGGAAGTCGAACCAGATTTAATGACCATGGCAAAGGGCATTGCCGGTGGATACCCCATCGCGGCCGTTGTCGGTAAAACCGAAATTATGGATGCACCTTTACCGGGTGGTTTAGGTGGTACCTATGGCGGTTCACCGGTGGCCTGTTCGGCAGCCCTGGCTGTACTGGATATCATTAAACGAGAAAAGCTTATCGAACGATCCTGTCAGATTGGCGATCTATTTAACACCGAGCTGACAAAATTACAGTCTAAATACCCCAATTTAATTGCAGAAGTTAGAAATCGGGGATCAATGATTGCCATTGAGCTAGTATGTGATGGTGACGCGAACAAACCCAACACTGAGTTAACACAACAAATCATTGCCAATGCAACACG
>JAAENK010000183.1 GCA_024224415.1 Gammaproteobacteria bacterium
ATAGCCGGATTGATCCGGCGCTGTTTGCTAGCCGGGAGATTCATCCCCCGGCGGACCTGGCAAGAAAACATTACCGAAATAAATAATTAACCTTCATAAGCGCTTACTACAAACTGTGTCCGTACTAGCCGGTGACGGCTTCAATCGCAGCTCGAATATGTACAGATGGAACATGGTCAGGGGCTACGCAGCCGGGGCCAATCATAAGACGACGCCCATTGGTCTGCGAGATCGCATCCCTGACCTCTGTTTTGATGGCGTCGGAAGGGCCATCGAGCAGCGTTTGCCACTCGCTGATACCTCCCACCATCAGAGCTGAAGAACGTTCTTGTGCCTCGGCCAGCGTCGGCCAGGTTAGGCGATCGTGCCAGTTCATCGATTCAGTCGAGTAACCGGCCATGAGATCAAACATGAGGTCCTCGCCATGAGCATGCATCATGTTAAATTCGGTCTCGTCTCGTAGGGCGTCCAGTACAATGCGATCAAAATACTCACCGAATTCTCTATATTCACTCTCGCTAACGACTTGATAACTACTACACTGGCTGGCAAAAAATACGCCATGGGCGCCGGCACGAATGCACTCCAGGCTGAAACGAGCCGTAGTATCGGCAATGATCTGTAGGCCCTCTTTGAGCAAGTCAGGATGGCGGCGCAAATCGGAAAAAACTCTTTCACCGGCCAGCTTCCTGGCTGTTGTCAAAGGGCTGAAGACAGTTTGCAGAATAGGGACATCATTGTCAAATTCTTCTGCGGCCAAACGTACTGCTTCGATTTGGTTACCCAGGTACCCACCGGTCACATCGAGCGTCCTTAATCGCGGCCATTGCTCCTCATCGCTGACGCCAAACTTCGTCACCGTACGGACGCCGCGATAATTGGGTTCGTAGATCGTTTCGGCGCCCCAGTCTTCGATACCATAAGTGCCGGTGGGCATGAATTTAACCAGATCGAAATCATATTCTCTCTGCCAGCTTATCATCACAGCTGCCAAACCTTGCGGGGTTTCATCGTCGACCGGCCAGTGTTTCCACAAACTGATGGGCACCCGATCCACCTCCTCTCCATTAGCCGCCGCTCGTATTCGTTGCCAATGCGTCATTTGCGATTGCATATTTTTCTTCTCCTTTGATAACGACTTTGAATAGGATGAGTTACTGAACTGCTTCCTGAAACGACGATAGACTCTGCGTTCGCTCAAATTTGACACCAAATCTAGAATTCGTCTTTTTTGACCAGAATTCGGTCCTCGCCAGGCAATTTGTTGTCAACCTGCGTGATTTTTTATCACTGAATTCGCTCTGATGAACATCGCTTCACACAGAAATGAGAATCCACATCCTGTATATAGAAGCTTGATAATTCGATATACAATATGTAGTAGGTAAGAGAATCTAAGAAAGTCAAAAAAATATGAGCGAAAGAACAGATAGAGTTAA
>JAAENK010000184.1 GCA_024224415.1 Gammaproteobacteria bacterium
CAAACACGCTCAAATCAAATCATTCTCGTGCTGTCGCTGTTCCTCACCCTTATCATCAAGTCGCCGATATTCGAACAGGTAAATCAGCTTCCTATACATCCTTATCTGGCGGGCGATGTTTAGGCGATTAATACACTGAGCGACGCCACCGGGCCGTTTAAAACATTTATGCTGGCGCAAACCCGCGAGACCGATATCCGCATGTTCGCTGACATCGCCGGTGTCACTGAAATTGAATCACCGGAAAAAACACCGCTGACATTACTGATGCCTGCCTTTGTCACCAGTGAATTGAAAACCGCATTTCAAATCGGTTTCCTGATTTTTATCCCTTTTGTTGTGATCGACCTGGTAGTGGCCAGCGTACTCATGTCGATGGGTATGATGATGCTGTCACCGATGATTATTTCGCTGCCCTTCAAGCTCATGTTATTCGTATTGGTTGATGGCTGGTCACTCATCATGGGTACTCTGGCATCGAGTTTTATGGTGGTGACCTGAGCATGACCGCCGATGCCGTCATCGATATGTCGCAGCAAACGCTGTATCTCATTGCACTCATCGCATCGCCAATGTTGTTATCGGCTTTAGCGATTGGTTTGCTGATCGGTATGTTTCAGGCTGCAACTTCAATCAACGAGCAAACGCTTAGCTTCATTCCAAAGTTGGCAGTGTTATTGCTTTCGATTCTCGTCGCAGGCCCCTGGATGCTTAATCTGCTGACAGGTTTTACCAGGCGTCTGTATATCAGCATACCCGGGTTGATCGGTTAGGCGCATGGAACTTGGATTCGCCCAGGCCACCGCGTTCGTTGCTTCGTTACTCTGGCCGATGATGCGCATCGGCGCGATGCTACTGGCGATGCCGGTGCTCGGCACAAGGTTGCTGCCAACCCGGGTCAAGATAATCACCACATTTGTGCTCGCCATGGTGGTTTTGCCGTTAATACCTGAAGTACCCGAGGTCGAAGCCCTGTCATTACAGGGCATGTTTATCTCGGTGCAGCAGGTGTTAATCGGGATAGCCATGGGCTTTACCCTGCAACTTGTATTCGGAGCATTGATGGTCGCAGGCGAAGCAATTGCGATGAGTATGGGACTGGGATTCGCCTCGATGGTTGATCCGGCCAATGGCGTCAACGTACCGATGGTATCTCAGCTCTTCATAATTATCGGCACATTGGTTTTTCTCGCTCTGGGTGGCCATCTGATGCTGATTCAACTCGTTGTTAGTAGTTTTCAAACTCTGCCGATTGCACCCACTGGCGTGACGCGTGAAAGTTTCTGGTCAATCTTCGCCTGGGGCAGCCAAATGTTCATCGGCGCGGTCTGGGTGGCGATTCCTGCGTTGATTTCAATGCTGGTGATTACTCTGTCGATGGGAGTGATGACACGCGCTGCACCACAATTGAATATTTTTTCGGTGGGTTTCCCTGTCACCATGTTCATGGGCTTTATTGTTTTAATGCTGGTATTGCCGGGATTTCTACCGCGCATTAATCAAATGATGCTGGAGGCCATGCAACTCAGTCAACGTATAGCAGGTTTATAGCATGGCGCAAGAAGGTGACAACGGTCAGGAAAAGACGGAACAACCGACGCCGAAAAAACTCGCAGACGCGAAGAAAAAGGGTCAGGTTCCTCGTTCCAAAGAACTCAACAGCATGAGCATCATGGTGCTCGGCTCGCTGGGTTTGCTGTTTATGGGGTCATATATGCTGTCGCATATCGGCATCATGATGCAACAGGGATTTAGCCTGACACGCGAACAACTGTTTGATCACGGCAGATTAATGGAAATGTTTAGCATGGCGGTTTCTACTGCCTTTACCGGTATAGCGCCGTTTCTGATATTAATGACACTTACAGCTATATTTACACCCGCGCTGCTGGGTGGCTGGTCGTTTAGCGTCGAGGCCCTGGCGTTCAAGGGTGAGCGTATTAATCCTCTTAAAGGATTGAAAAGAATTTTTTCAGCAAATGGATTGATGGAACTGGTGAAAGCGATTGCCAAGTTCCTCGTTGTATCTGTTGTTGCGGTGATTTATCTGTGGGGTAAGTCGGATGAATTACTCGGCCTCGGCACGCAACCGCTTTCGGTAGCGTTGAGTCATGGCGCCTATCTACTGGGGATGAGTTTTCTCGTAGTTTCTTCCACGTTAATTTTGATCTCCGCCATCGACGTCCCCTACCAGCTTTGGGATCACGCGCAGAAATTAAAAATGACGCTGCAGGAAGTGCGTGATGAAATGAAGGATACCGAAGGTAAGCCCGAGGTGAAATCCAGGATACGTCAGATCCAGCAACAACTGGCGCAACAGCGCATGATGGAGGCGGTGCCAGAAGCTGATGTCATCATCACCAACCCAACCCATTACGCGGTCGCACTCAAATATAAACACCAGGAAATGACAGCACCGCTCGTGGTTGCGATGGGTAAGGATTTGATCGCATTCAAAATTCGGGAAATTGCCGAACATAACGACATAGAAATTTTCGAAGCGCCGCCGCTGGCCCGTGCTTTATACGCACATAGCGAGCTGAATAGAGAAATTCCAGGGCATTTATTTTTCGCCGTAGCACAGGTGCTGGCATTTGTATTCCAGTTGAAAACGGCGCGTGAACAGGGGTTGGAAACACCACAGCGCCCCGATCCCTACATACCGACGGATGAGGAGGTTTAGTCATGGCGGTTGATTCAGTATTCGGGCAGTTAAAATCAATCAATCCGCAGGGACTGGGTGCGCCATTTATTGTCATCCTCATGCTCACCATGGTAGTGGTTCCGTTGCCGCCAATGGCGCTGGATTTGCTGTTTACCTTCAATATTTTATTCGGCCTGGTTGTTTTGCTGGTATCGGTTTACGCTTTGCGCCCGCTCGATTTTACGGTTTTCCCGACTATCTTACTGGTAGCCACATTGCTGCGTCTGGCATTGAATATCGCTTCGACCCGCATAGTGTTGCTGGAAGGGCATACCGGCACTGCGGCAGCGGGTAAAGTGATTGAATCCTTTGGTGATTTTGTTATCGGGGGCAATTATGCAGTCGGCCTTGTGGTGTTTGCGATCCTGGTAATCATCAACTTTGTCGTAGTCACCAAGGGTGCCGGTCGGGTATCGGAAGTTAGCGCGCGTTTTACCCTCGATGCCATGCCCGGCAAACAAATGGCAATCGATGCAGATTTGAATGCTGGACTATGTAGTCAGGATGAAGCACGCTTACGGCGCACCGAAATCGCCCAGGAAGCCGATTTCTATGGATCAATGGATGGTGCGAGTAAATTCGTTCGCGGTGATGCGATTGCCGGTATTCTGATTCTGTTCATCAATATTATTGGTGGTCTTGCAATTGGTATGGTGCAGCACGACCTCGATGCCAGCGTGGCAATGCGAAATTATACCTTGTTGACTATCGGTGATGGCCTGGTCGCGCAGATTCCGTCGCTGGTGCTGTCGACTGCCACAGCGATTATTGTTACCCGTGTATCCAATTCTGAGGCGATGTCGAGCCAGGTTTTCCGACAAATGTTTGACGATCCACGCGCTTTGATTGTAGCGGCCTCGATTATGGCTTTGCTTGGCATGATTCCCGGGATGCCAAACGTCGCCTTTCTGACCATCGCTACTATCGCGGGCGGATTGGCCTATGCAATGCATTGCAAACAAGAACAGGTCGAACAAGTAGGAGCCGAACCCGCCGAAGTCGAATTACGTCCCGAGCAAAAGGAGCTG
>JAAENK010000185.1 GCA_024224415.1 Gammaproteobacteria bacterium
TGGTTTATAGTGATCTTACCCTTAAGTAAGTGCCATTTGGGTCTGACCTCAATGGCACTTACATAAGGCCAAAAGCTTCGATTTTCGAAACATATCAGGCATTTAAATGCTCAATAAACGTCAAGGCTGGATAAACGGTCCAAAAAGAAGCTAGGATAGATCGCCCCACTGACGTATCGATGAACCGTCAGTACCTGCCTGAGGCAAAGTGAATATGAATGCAGAGCACACTTTATGAGACTGTCCGGAAATTGGGGCCCATCTCCCGATCACCTGAATCTGGTTACAGGGAACCTTGGTTAGTATTTTATTTACTCTCGTGAATCCAGACACCCTGCCAGTCCTGATCTGGCGCGGTGTCCTGATAGCGATCAATGCGATGCAGATAAATATCACACACCTGTTCAGAATCCTTATCCTGCTCTGACAACTGCCTGAATAGGCCCGCTGCCTTATTCCACTGCATTTGTAAATAGGTTCCCCGAGCCTGGCGATATAGTTCAACGCTGTCTAACAACTCAGGAGTAGCCTTATACGAAAACGCCAATAGCTCATAAATTTTTACCGGTTTCGATTTGCCTTTAACTTGAATATTATCCAGCTCACGGAAGACAAATTTATCTTCAAGCCCTGATTTGGTAGCTTCGCTCACCAGTAGCTGACTACCATAGAACCTGGTAATGCTTTCCAAACGCGCTCCGAGGTTTACCGCATCACCTAGCACGGTGTAGGCTCGACGATAGGAGGAACCCATATCACCCACATTCATCATGCCAGTGTTAATGCCTATTCCAACATTAATGGGCGGGTAACCTAGCTCAGTAAAAACCAGCTTTATTTCTTCCACTTTTTCCAACATTAACAATGCGGTATTGATGGCATGTTCCTGCTGAGACTCATCTTTTAAGGGGGCTCCCCAAAAAGCCATGATCATATCGCCGACATATTTATCAACCGTGCCTTGCTGATTGAAAATAATTTCGGTCATGGGGGTGAAAAAACGATTTAACAAGTCTTTTAGCTTGTCGGCATGCACCGTTTCAGAGATTGAGGTAAAATTGCGTATATCGGAGAAAAGAACCGTCATCTCACGACTCTCACCCTGAAAGGTCGAGTCTCCTGACGCTTCCATCAAACGATCAATATGCGCCGGGGCTACATATTGACCAAACATGGATCTGATTTGTTCTTTTTGATGTGAAGCACGAAAATAGCCAACAGAGAGAAACAAAGCATACAGCGTGCTCACTTCAATCAGTGGGCCGGACAAGGACAAATCGACACCCCCGTTATGCCACAACCAGTAATTGCCATAAGCCACTAATATCAATCCGCCTGAACCTATCGCAGTCATTAATAGTGGCCCACACAAAGGCATCACCGAACTTAGCAACAAGCCCAGGCCAACAACAATCAGTGCGTTGGCACCGCTTGCCCAGTCAGGTTTGTAGGGAACATTACCGGTCAATAGTGCATCAACAATATTCGCCTGCGCCTCCACGCCCGGATATCCAATACCTACCGGGGTTGCTCGCACATCCACCAAACCAATGGCCGATGTTCCCACCAAAACAATACTGCCCTGCAGTTCATCCATGGGCACTGCCCCATCCAGGATATCTGCTGCCGAGTAATAGGGATAAGTTTTCGCCCCCCCGCGGAAAGGAATCAACATCCTGCCATATTTATCTGTCGGTATGAATTGACTACCTAGATGTAAACCCTTCACCACCTGCCGGCCGCCATGAGCTACTGTTTCAACGGTTACCTCGTCGAGTAACTGAAAAGCCATCGCTGTTTGCAACGCCAGGCTGCTCTGCAAACCTTTTTCTGACCTCATTACCAACGGTGCCCGGCGAACTACGCCATCACCGTCGGGGGCTGCATTAATAAAACCCGTTCCAATAGCCGATTTATGCAGTACAGGAATATTTGATGTATGGCCTTTCATAAATGGCGCAGGCACCTCCTCAGGAGGCACATCTGAAAAAGCAGTAGGTTCGGCTAGTTCCGATATGGCAAAGGATTCATCATGTAAAATATAACCGAGTATTACATCGTGTTTGCCTATGATCTCTGCCATAAGCATATCGTAATCAAACAACTCCCTTAAATCATCGAGGTGTTTCGTCAGTACGTGTTCTTTACCTAAGTCAGCTTCTCTACTTAAAGTATCTATCAAGTTGTTTTCCGGTTCTGAAAACACCATATCAAAGGTGATCGTCGAAACCTGCTGTTCGATTAAATTTTCAACCAGGTTTGCAACTATTTTACGACTCCACGGCCACCGCCCCACCGATTTCAGGCTACGCTCGTCAATATCAACAATAATGATTTTATTGAGCGACGCGGAAACTTGTCTATTTTCCAGGGAAATATTAAACCGCAAATCATACAAAAATAAATCCATGCGATGGATTATCTTGCTCGCAAAGGAGGCAGAGGGTAGCTGCTGATAAGCAATAGCAGAGGTTAACAACAGGCCGGCAATAACAGACAGCCGAGTTCCATTTACTTTTATTCCTGCCTTTTGGAAAAACGTCATACGCAACTGATTACTCTAGAAATATAGTGGACTCGGTACAGGCAGGCCAAAAGGTTTCGCCCTTTTTTAACCCGCCGAAAATGGTTTGTCGGCAGGCGCAGGTGTTTGGTATCTCTGATGAAAGCTCGCCGCTGCGATATCCGCGGAGTTTAGACAGCTTGCCGGAACAGTTGTTGATCTGAATGGTCAATTTGGCATCGGTGACTTTCATTTCCCGGGCCGTGGCACCGGTGTTGTCGTTCCCGGGAAAATTCAGCTTAGACGCATCGGTTCTGCTGCTGCTCAGCATTTACCCACCTATTTCAATCGGCCCCCATGATTTTATAATATCAGTTCAGGTCATCGCAATCCCCCAATGACCGGATTTAATATAATACAATCAATATGTTGGGGTTTTCTCGGGACCCGGCCAATTATCACTAAACGACGGGTGATTACTCCTGATAAGATGCTATATAATATATCATTCCTCGCAATCATATGTGCCAGCTTTCATGAACAATGCAGAAACCGCCAAATTCAACATGGTCGAGCAACAGATCCGTCCCTGGGAAGTGATCGATCAGCGGGTTTTGTCGACACTAAGCCAGATAAACCGCGAGGACTTTGTCAAGGACCCCTACAAGGGGTTGGCCTATGCGGATTGCCAAATCCCGCTCACCAATGGTGTCAGCATGTTGCCGCCTACCATTGAGGGCAGAATGTTGCAGGCATTGTTGATCAAGGCTGACGACGTGGTGCTAGAAGTCGGTAGTGGTTGCGGATACGTCACCGCTTGTCTTGCACATCTCGCTCTTCGGGTAAGCAGCGTCGACAGTAATGCTGATATTATCGATTTCGCCAGAACCAATATCGCTAGTTGCGGCTGTGACAATATCGATTTCAAACGGCAGGGACTGGCCCAAATAGATGCCAGTGATGCCTACGATGTGATCGCCGTAACCGGGTCATTGCCATCGGTCCCCGAAAATTTGAAGCAGGCACTTAAATCCGGTGGCCGGATGTTTCTTGTGGTTGGTTGTTCGCCAGTGATGCAGGCCTTGCTGATTACGCGTGTCGATGCCTCGCAGTGGACGACACAATCGCTGTTCGAGACGGACCTGCCGCAACTCAATTTATAAGCCTCATGGATGCACCAAATCAACGTGGCGCAACTGAAAACGCTACTCGCACCCAGGAACCCGCCGATATTCGAGACATGCGCGCGCGATTGCCTCGATATGCCGGTGTATTAATCATCTGTCGGATTCTCTATAATCCGTCCAAATTCAGGCATGAGGTTCGAATGAAAAAATACTTGTCGAAATTCGCTCTGGCCACTCTGCTCGCATGCTCGCAGGCAGTATCGGCAGAGGATCTGGTTTCCGTTTATGACCTCGCGCTTAAAAACGACGCCGAATTGCAGATTGCGGAATCCGATTATCTCGCGAAGGTCCAGGCAGAACCTTTCGCCCTCGCCGCAAACAAACCGCAAATCTCATTTACTGCCAACGCTGAGGCGAGCGAGGTCGATGACTCAAGGTACGGTGACAGTACCGACACCAGTACCGGCTATAGCGTTAATCTGTCCCAATCCCTGTATGACAACGTTGTCACCGGGAACATCAATGTCGCTCAAGCCACCGCCGCGGGAGCGCTCGCCCAGTTACAGGCAGCCCGTCAGGATCTGATTCTGCGGGTCGCGCAGACCTATTTTCGTATCCTCGGGGCACATGATAATGTTGATTTTGCCAATGCCGAACGCGAGGCCGTTGCGCGTCAACTCGAACAGGCCGAAAAACGTTTTGAAGTCGGCCTGATCGCAATCACCGATGTGCATGAAGCACAGGCGCGCTTCGATACTTCTGATGCGCAGGTCATCGTGGCGAAGAATATTCTTGAAAATTCCTACCAGGCTCTCGTGCTTATCACTGGGGAAGACAGTATCAAAAGCCTGGCACGTTTGGGCGAAAAGCTCGATCTGGATATTCCACAGCCGACCGGCGCCGAGGCGTGGGTCAAGCTCGCCCTGGAGTTCAACCGAGATCTGATTGCCGCGCAGAGAAATCTGGATGCTACTCGTTTCGAGCGTGACAAAAACACCCGTCTTGGTTACCCGACACTCCGATTTGTTACCCGCTATAGCGATAATGATTTGAATACCGACAGCGATGTTCTGGACGATTCGGACTGGGAAGACCTATCTGCTTCTCTCGAAATGGAAATACCGATTTACACCGGTGGGCGCATCAGTTCCGAACAGGCCCGTACTGCATCGCTATTCGTTTCCGCCAAGAACACCTTGCTACTGCAGAACCGCCTTGCCACTCAACAGGCGCGCACCGCATACCTCGACGTTATTTCCGGAATCGGCCAGGTCAAGGCTTTCAAACAAGCGTTGGCCTCGACTAACATTGCTCTCAAGGCCACCCAGGCCGGGTTCGATGTCGGCACCCGAACTTCGGTGGATGTACTGATTTCAGTGCGTGAAACCTTCCGTGCTCAACTCGACTACGCCGCTTCTCGTTACGAATTTCTGTTCAATCGCCTTAAACTGAAACAGGCCGCCGGCATCCTTCAGGAAAATGACCTGTTTGAAATCAACCGCCGGTTAATTCAGTAGTAATCGATGGGTAAAAAAAGCTCGATCCTATTCAAGCCGAGCGATTACTACTCTCCGAGATTCTGGCCCACGTGGATTGCGCTTGGCCTGCTGCGTCTGCTATCCCTGCTGCCTTATCGGGCGGGGCTATTCACTGGACGTCTGATAGGTCGTTTGATCTTCCTGTCTTCGGGTCAACGAAAAAACATCGTCGATATCAACCTGGCGCATTGTTTTCCGGAGAAAAGCTCCCGTGAAAGAAACCAAATCAAGACCGCGTGTTATCAGAATATTGGTATTTCGCTGTTCGAGATGGCGATGTGCTGGTGGTGGACCGACGAGAAACTGGAAGCATTGGTCGAAATCAGGGGGCGCGAGCATCTCGACGCGGTACTCGAAAGCGACCGGGGCGCCATCTTGTTGGCCGGGCATTTCACCAGCCTTGAAATCAGCGGGCGTTTGTTTGCGCTTTTCATGCCGCTTCAGGTCATGTACCGCACCCAGCGCAATGATTTGTTCGACAGTTTTCTTTTTACGCAGCGCAGCAGCTATTTCGTCAACACGGTTTCGCGCAAGAATATCCGACAGTTGATCAAGGGTATCAAAAACAAAATACCGACCTGGTATGCCCCGGATCAGGATTTCAAACGGGAACGCAACGTATTCGCCCCTTTCATGGGTATCGCCACAGCTACGATTACGGCGAGTTCTCGACTGGCCAAGTCTTCGGGAGCAGCGATGTTACCTTTTTATCCAGAACGCAAAAAAGATGGCACAGGCTACATTCTTCACATCGATGCCCCCCTGGAGAATTTTCCCGGTAGCGACGATTTGCAGGACGCCGGGGCGGTCAATCGATCAATCGAAAAGTACGTGCGCCTGTTTCCTGAAAATTACATATGGATCTACCAACGTTTCAAAACACGTCCGTCAGGCGAACGATCCTTTTACCCATGAGCACGCACAATCTAAGCCTAAGCTCACCGGGTTTGGGTTATCGTCTGTTGTCATTTCCATTGTATCTGTTCTGGGCCTTGCATGCGTTGATCCACGGATTAAAACATGGCTTGCCGAGTTACCTGGGACTGCGCATAAAGGGCGGCGAAAGTGATAACTTGCAGCGAATCTGGGTGCATGCTGCCTCGGTAGGTGAGGTGCGCGCCATAACGCCGTTGGTACAGGCGCTGATGCAGCAGGGCGAGAAAATATTATTCACCAGCTTTACCGCAACCGGCTACCAGGTAATTCAGCACGATTTCGCCGATTCAGTATCCAGTGGCGTTATCCCCTTCGAGCACCGCCGGGATTGCCGCCGGTTCTTTCGGCAACACAAAATCAAACTCGGCCTGATAGTGGAGACTGAACTTTGGCCCGAGTTACTGTATCAAGCCCGAAAACAGAATATAAGGCTTCTACTGATCAACGCCCGCCTGTCCCACAAATCGCTGCAAGCAGGCAAATATGTGAGGGGTCTGTTATCGACAACGCTTGGTTATTTTGAGCGCATACTGACCCGGAACAGCAAAGACTGCGACGCATTTCTCAGCATGGGCACCCGCGAAAACCGGATTGCAATTGTGGGAAACCTGAAATCTTTTAGTGCAGGCAAGCCACGACAACCCAGACTAATTGAGCGCGACTACCTGATCCTGGCATCCAGCCATAAGGGCGAGGAACAACAGTTTCTACAGGCACGTCCCGATGGTCTCAAACATTATCTCCTGGTACTTGCACCTCGACACCCGGATCGCAGCGCTGCGATTCAGGCTCAAATCGAAACGCTGGGGATGAGTTTCTCGGTACGCAGCAAGGCGCAGTCTGTCGATCAGGGCACCGAGGTATATCTCGCCGACACTCTCGGCGAGCTCGATTCACTTATGGCTTATGCCCGGGTAGTGATTATGGGAGGCTCTTTCGATACCACCGGAGGCCACAACCTGATTGAGCCGGCAGCACTCGGTTGTGCCATTATCACCGGTGCCTCGGATAGTAACATCGTCGAGGATATCAATATGCTGGGCCAAAACCAGGGCGTACTACAGGTTGAATCCATGCCGGCTTGCTGGCAGGCAGTCACCCGGTTAATCGCTCATCCTGAAGAGGCACTTGCACTTGGGCGCGAGGCAAAATCCCGACTCGCGCAGCAACCCGATATCATTCAGCAATACATGGCGATCATCAAACCCTGGCTTTAGCCCGTTTATGGCGTGAAGGAAACGGGGTTCGAGGAAAATATGGCAAATGAGACTGGATGCCCAGTCGTCGATACAAAGCAGTGCGGGAAAGGTAATTTTTCGAGGCGCCCGCAGGTTAAATGACCGACAACCCTGCACTGATCAACACTTGATATCGCTCCCCGTGTCGCCTTCGTGCAATATACGGGTTTGAATGGATTTTTTTACGACTGGTAGCCATCCATCAGGGCTTGCCAATCGTCGTCATCGAAATGGAGCTTCCGATTTCGATGTCTCTTTTCGAGTGAACGCTTAAAACGGTACAGGGGCCGCCACTGCCAGTCCCCGATAACATTCATCACCCGCGCCTGGTCGAAATCAATCAGATAAAACCGGTCCTGGCTGTCGATCAGCAAATTATCAGAGGTAAGGTCAGCATGGCGGATACCCGCGGCGTGCATTCGCTTAACCAGCAATCCGATGCGATACCACGTCCCAGGTCCGAGCATTTCGCGCTCCAGGCGTTGCGTCAACATCTCGGTATCTTGCAGATAAACCGTAATCAGTGCGGCGCGGTACCAGAGGCCGTGCCGACAAATACAGGCTGCGATCGGTTCAGGTACCGGCAAGCCTTCCTTGCGCGCCCTTTCAAGAATTTTCCATTCCCGCCAGGGGCGCGACAGGGTTCTGCCCATCCACAGATACTGATCGCTTAGCAATTTTCCAACCGCGCCTCCGCGATGGTAACGGCGCAGAATCGCGTCTCTGCTGTCCAGCCTGATGCGAACACTACCGCCACGTCCGCTGGTCATCTTTTCATAGCCAGGGCGATGCTGCCAATAACCGGTTTCAAAATGTTCATCGCGAAGCTGGTTCTCGTCATCCCGCTGCTGCACGATGTAACAGTTCGACGACTGAACTTTGCGCACTACACTATCCAATTTCGGCGATCGCAATTTGGGGTTGGCGGATATTATTGACCAGCATCAAGCCATCAGTTGAGACCCCGTCAATACTGACTTCAGTAATGCTGGCGGCATCGATCTCGGGGTTCATCGTCGTGATTCTATGGTAGTGCGGCGTGTACCCTATCCACTGACCGAGGTCGCTGTTAATTTGTTGCTCCCAGAGAACCTCGGCCCGGGTCCCGGGATGCCGGGCTAGTTCTCGTTGCTTTAATTCAGCCGACAGGGAATGCATTTCACGGCTACGCTCCTTTTTTGTCACAGCGTCCACCTGCTCCGGCAATCTGGCTGCCTTGGTGCCCGCGCGTGCTGAAAACGGAAAAATATGCACGTGCCCGAACCCGGTTCTGGCAATGAAATTCATCGTCTGTCGCCACTCCTGCTCGCTTTCTCCCGGAAAACCGGTAATCAGGTCCGTCGTCACATTAAACAATGGGATAGCCTCGCGCGCCCTGTCGATCAGGCGCGCAAACTCATCGGTCTTGCAGCGCCGTGCCATACGCCGCAACACCGAGTCGCTACCGCTTTGAATCGGCAGGTGCATATGTGGCATCAGACGCGGATCCCGGAACAACTCAAAAAAATTATCTGGCAAGTCCCATGGTTCTACCGAGGCCAGGCGTATACGAGGGATATCACTATGCTGCAGAATTTCATTCAGCAAACGGTACAAGCTGGAACCGGTATCACTGCCATAACCACCGACGTGAACTCCGGTCAGGGCAATTTCACGCACGCCCTGTTGATGCAGGAGGTTGATCTCAGCCAGAATTTCCGCCTCGCTGCGGCTGCGTTCCATCCCCCTGGCAATCGTGACAATGCAATAAGTACAGCGGTACCGACATCCGTCCTGTATCTTGATAAACCCACGGTGGCGCCCGCGCAGCAGCAGGGCATTCGGTGACTCGCCCAGGACCGGCTCTATAATCCGATTGTTCCGTGTTTGAGAAGCGAGCAATCCAAGTGTCTGTTCAACCAGTTGCTCTTTATGCTGGTTGTCTATCACCAAATCTACACCCAGATAGTTTTTAACCGTATCGACATTCAAAGTCGCATGACATCCCGTAACCACCAGCGCGGCATCGGGGTTTTTACGCTGCAAGCGGCCAATTTGCTGCCGTGATTTTCGATCTGCCTGTGCGGTAACCGCGCAGGAGTTGAACACTACAACATCGGCTTTTGCAGTATCGGTCGTCACCTGGTGGCCATGGCGCATGAACTGGTTAGCCCAGGTTTCAAGCTCCGCTTCATTGAGCCTGCAGCCAAGCGCCTGGAAATTGATATACACGATTCGAATGTTCGTTAGATATTGCGCGAATTCTATCAAGAAAACACTCATTGAACCGGATTATTTTTCCTGCTTCAAACCTTTGAGTCCCCGTGAAAGCAAGGATCTCGCGAGGGTAGATAGCAAATAGATTCCCGCTTTCGCGGGAATGACA
>JAAENK010000186.1 GCA_024224415.1 Gammaproteobacteria bacterium
AATAAAGGCGAAGTAAAATGCATGTTAACGTAAAACAACAATCAATGTGGATCAGCCAATCCAGTATAAACCAACTGCCAGGGAAGAAAACCGAGCCAAGTAGAAAATGTTCTAAATGGTTACTGGTAAAAAGGTTTATCGTGGGGCTACTCGCGATCATGCTCTGCATTCTTAGTTATGCACAGGAAGTAATGAAAATTGGCTCATACACAGAAGTTGAACGCCAGAGTAAAACATTCATCGACCTAGTCCTTCCTATGTCGAAAACTCTGGCTTCTGGGTGGATCTATCTCGAGGCCAGAGGAGGAGACGGCGGACGGCGATACATAAACCGCTGGTTTAGGCCTGACAAACACTTTGCCAATTGAGGCGAAGGAGCTATACTTGGGGGATGGTTTAAGATTAAAAACGACGCGGAAGGCTGTATTCCTTCCGGATCGACGATTCGGTTTATTATAGGCGAACATGGAGAATCCAACAACTCCGATAGAAGGGTCGGTGCTGGCGGTGGCGGTGGAACTGGTATTCTCTTCCTGCCGCCAAATGCTGAAAACGATGAATGGCAGCACCTAATCATTGCCAGCGGCGGCGGAGGTGCGTATACAGTTTATTATCGTGAGGGCCGCGTTGAATTTAATGGAGGGGGGGGGGGCATGCTGATTCAGACAAGCCGTCAGGAGGAGCAGGCACGGGCTCACAGCCTGGAAAAGCAGCCGGATGGAAATACGGCACATCAGCAGCAGAGCCAGGGTGGAGGCCCAACTACGGAGATTGGGTAGATTGGGTAAGAGTATATGGTAATAAACTTAAAGACATTTCGATCGGTGCGGCCGATAGTATTATCTGGGGCATAGACACCTGTAACCGCCTCTGTCACAAGAGATATTATGATAGCGAATTTGAGGTATTGAAGACAGAATGCATCACGTGGAAACAGATTTCCGCGGTAGATTGGAGTACTCTCTGGTGCATAGACATCAATAATAATACCTATCGTTTAAAAAATGATAATGGTACTTGGGAGATGGTTTATGGCGGCTCGTTTAAACAAATTTCCGTAATGTCCGATGGTACAGCCTGGGGCGTAAAAAGCAATAACGAAATCTATCGCAAGAAAGATGTTAATGGTTACTGGGAGAAGTTTCCTGGCTCGTTGGTACAAATATCACATGGCTCCAATAGTGATGTGTGGGGAGTAAACAATAAAGATAAAATATATCGCCGAATAGTCTACTATAGCGGCTGGTAGAATATTTCTGGTGCGCTTAAACAGATTTCCGTAGCGGCTGATGGTAGAATATGGGGCGTAAACGGTAAAGGCGAAATCTATCGCAGGAAAGCT
>JAAENK010000187.1 GCA_024224415.1 Gammaproteobacteria bacterium
CTCCAAATAACCGAGGAGTAAATTAAAGATGCCGCAAAATCGAATACAGTTTCAAAAAGGCATGTCTCTTGACGAATATATTGATCAGTATGGTACTGATTCAAAATGTGAACAGGCACTTGAAGAGGCTCGATGGAGTCGAGGCTATGCTTGTCCTAAATGCGGTTGCACTGCCCATTGCACATTCTATCGAAATGGCAAAAAGCATTGGCAGTGTCGAGATCACAAACACCAAATCACGGTGCAATCAGGTACTATTTTCCATGCCAGTCGATTACCTCTGCGAAAATGGTTTTTAGCGATGTATTTTATGACTCAATCGAAAACCAATATTTCAGCGTTATCATTAAAACGCCATATCGGTGTGAGTTATCCGACCGCATGGCTCGTTAAACATAAACTCATGCAAACGATGGCCGAACGAGAAGATCGTCGTCAGTTAACAGGTCGAGTCGTCGCTGATGATGCCTATCTAGGCGGCGTTACAGTGGGCGGCAAGCGGGGGCGAGGCGCTAAAAAGACAGGGCTATTTATGGCCGCTGTTGAAGTGGATGAAGACTCAGCCGTGCGCTATGTTCGTTTTGATCGGCTATCTAATATGAGTGCGATCAGTATAAAATCATGGGCGATAAAAGCGTTGCATAGTGATTGCCATTTAGTCACTGATGGTTACAGTAGCTTACCGGCGGCAGCATCACAAATCGGGATTCATACACCTGTTGTAGTCAGCCCAGGTCAATCCAGTGAACTCGATTGTTTTCGATGGATAAATACCGTTATTGGCAATACCAAAACAGCGATGACGGGGACCTATCATGGATTTAAAGTCTCGAAATAGGCACGATCATATTTGGCAGAAGCTCAATACCGGTTCAACCGACGATTTAACTTAGAGACATTAGTGCCGAGGTTGCTTTATGCTTGTGCCCAGAATGCGCCACGCGACTCAAAGTGGATCAGGGCTGCTGAGTCAGCTTGCTAATCACCTTCTTCTTTTAGGGTGGGTGTC
>JAAENK010000188.1 GCA_024224415.1 Gammaproteobacteria bacterium
AAATGCCGTCACCCTTACTCAGCAGGGTGCGCTGATTGCTACCCAATTTGGCAATATCATCCCATGGATGGATAAACTGATTATCGCCACGTATTAATTCCGCTGTAACTGCCGACATAAATTTACGCCTCATTAACTCGTATGGAAAGTGGATATTCTACAATTTTTTAAAAAAAAGTAAATATATTCAGCAATATACAGCTTTTCATTGACTATTTACTCAGTATTTTATACATTAATTTTCAGATATGTGAAGCCTATTTCAGAGGTAATAGCTATTACAGCCCAGGTGACAGAGAAAAACCTGCCCAGTCGTAATCGCAATGTACAAAGCGAATATCGCAAGCAGCAGATGGTTCACGCAACACTCGATTGCATCGACCGGTATGGTCTGTCACAAACAACACTGGCCAATATCGCTAAAACTGCAGGGGTGTCGCAGGGCAACCTGATTTTCCATTTCCAGAACAAGGAAAACCTGCTAAACCAGGCCTTACTGGCGCATAACAAAGAATATACAACCAACTGGCAGACTGCGTTCGAAAGCGCTCAAAAAACCCCCATTGCCCAACTTTGTGCGATAATACAAGCAGCTTTTAAGCCGATAGTCTGCAATCGGAAAAAAATTAGCGTATGGTATGCATTTTGGGGTGAGTCGCGATCAATCCCCTGGTACTTGGAAGTCTGTGGACGACAGAATAAGGAATTTTCAGGGACATTGCTGACTATCTGCCAACAGTTCGACGATTCTGCGCTAAGCCCTGAATCGGCAGCGACAAGTATCGAGGCAATGATCGACGGGCTCTGGCAAAGTTTCATCATCGGGCCGCGAGGTTTTACCCGACAACAAGCTTTAGCAACCATGTTTGAGTTGGTGAAGGTAATATATCCCAACGAGACAAGGTATATAGATTCAGTGCTAACAGAATATTTAATTTGACATCGAATATTTTTGTGATCACTATATTTGAAAATATTTAAATAATCCCTGGAGGAAGCCAATGAAGTTCTTGAAAAAACCCATCACCAGCCTGGCTATTACCGCATTAATTGCAGGTTCTACAGCCGCTACTGCGGCTGGCTCGTTAAATGTCACCAACTGGGCGGAATATATCGGCGAAGAAACTATCGCCAATTTTGCCAAGGAATATGATATCGATGTCACCTACGATAACTACGATTCAGTCGAATCTATCGATGCCAAACTTTTAGCCGGTAATTCTGGCTACGATGTGATCAGTCATTCGGGTTCGGCGATAGGTCGATTGGTTCCTGGTGGTATTTTACGGAAACTTGACAAGTCAAAATTATCAAACTTCAACCACATGCGCCCGGAAATTATGGGACAACTATCCACAAACTGGGATCCAGGCAATCAGTACGTTGTACCCTTTATGTGGGGAACCCACGGCGTCACCTATAACCAGCAACTAATTCTAGAGACTTACCCGGATGCCCCCATTGGCTCGATGGATTTAATTTTCAATCCAAAGCATATGAAAGAACTCGCCAAGTGTGGTGTTGCCTTCCTTGACTCACCAACAGATATTATTCCGATGGCGTTGGCTTATATGGGTCTCGATACCGCCTCAAAGAAAAAAGGCGATTATAAAAAAGTCGAAGCCATGCTGAAAAAAATACGACCATACATAAAAACCTTCGATAACTACGCATATTCAAGAATGCCCGAGCGTGAATTCTGTCTCGCGGTTACCTGGGGACCTGATGGTCTTTTCGCAATGTCAGGTGCTGAAGAGGCGAATACTGGTGTCGAACTGGATTTCTTTCTACCACCCGGACCGGGCGCTGCTAACCTCTGGGTTGACGGCTGGGTTATTCCTGCCGATGCTAAAAACATCGAAAATGCCCACCTGTTTCTCAACTACATGATGCGCCCCGAAGTCGGCGCCGCTGATTCCAACTTCACCTGGTACGCTACCGCAAACAAAGACGCTGTCAGTATGATTGACGAAGCGGTTACCGGTAGCCCAGCGGCTTTCCCACCGCCTGAGCAGGTAGCGAATATGTATACCCTGGCTACTGTGCCACCCAAAATCGAGCGTGCTCGTACCCGCGCCTGGACTAACTTTAAATCTGGTAACTAGTTATTGAAACTGAAGCCGGAGTGATATGAATGTCACTCTGGTTTTTTTATCGATTCCTTTTTACTGTGGAGCCAGTCCATGCCTGATCCATCTAATTACACCGACCGGCCATGGATGGACCCGGAAGCCGAACCTTTTATCAAGGTTCAAAGCGTTAGTAAGCATTTTGGTGACTTCACCGCAGTCGATAACGTCGATCTAGAAATTTATAAAGGTGAACTATTCTCCCTGCTCGGCGGCTCGGGCTGCGGCAAGACAACTTTACTACGCATGCTCGCCGGTTTTGAAACACCATCTTCTGGCTATATTTTCATCGATGGCGTAAACATGAATGATGTTCCGCCATACGAACGCCCTATTAACATGATGTTTCAGTCTTACGCGCTATTCCCGCATATGAACGTGGAAAAGAATGTCGCCTACGGACTAAGACGTGACGGAATAGCCGGGGACGAAATCAATCAACGGGTTGATGACATGCTCGCCATGGTCGAATTGACACAATTTCGTAAACGTAAGCCACATCAACTATCCGGTGGCCAGCGACAACGCGTTGCATTGGCTCGCGCCCTGGTCAAGCAACCCAAAGTGTTATTACTCGACGAGCCGCTGGCCGCACTCGATAAGCGCTTACGCGAAAACACTCAATTCGAGCTGATGAATATTCAGGATCAGCTTGGCGTCACCTTCGTTGTCGTCACGCATGATCAGGAAGAAGCCATGACATTATCGACCCGCATCGCGGTGATGGACGCCGGGCGATTCATGCAAATTGGTACACCAACCGAAATCTACGAATTTCCAGAATCGCGCCTGGTTGCCAATTTCATCGGCAGCGCTAACATGTTCCAGGGGCGCATTACTGAAAACGGCCCAGACCATGTTATTGTGCAGTGCAAGCAACCTGATTGTGAGTTTTACATCGACCACGGAGTTTCGATACAGGAGGGCAATAAGGTATGGGTAGCTGTCCGCCCAGAAAAAATCACAATATCCAGCGAAGCTTCTGACTATAATGGTAACAACTGCATCAAAGGCATCGTGCACGACATTGGCTATCTCGGTAAGCTTTCCACATACCGGGTGAAAACAGCCGATGAAACCCTGATTGATGTTACCTCACCCAACCTGGCGCGACCAAAAGACGGCAACCTCGCTATGGACTGGGACGACGAAGTTTATCTTAGCTGGGAAGCCTCCAGCGCCGTGGTGTTAACCAAGTGATTAAACAATCACTACAGCGCAACTGGAAGTCGCTGGTAGTGTTTGTGCCTTATTTCTGGCTACTGATTTTTTTCCTCGCGCCATTTTTTATCGTACTAAAAATCAGTCTCTCCGAAGCCACCATTGCCAGTCCACCGTTTCTGCCGATGACCGAATGGGTCGACGAAGGCGTGATGAATATCAAGCTGGTATTCGACAATTTCCTCTACCTCTGGGAGGACGATTTATATTTCAACACCTATCTCAACTCTATAAAGATTTCGTCAATTTCAACCATATTCTGCCTGCTCATCGGCTACCCCATGGCCTATGCCATCGTGCGCGCCGATGAAACACAGAAAAACATCCTGCTGATGATGATTATCCTGCCTTTCTGGACTTCATTTTTACTGCGCGTTTATGCCTGGATGGGATTACTAGCAGATCAGGGTACGATCAATGATTTATTGATTGCACTGGGCATAATCGACCAGCCGATTCGACTGCTTTACACCCAGTTCGCGGTTTATGTCGGTATCGTTTATACCTACCTGCCGTTTATGATTCTGCCGCTTTATGCCAATATGGAAAAGCTCGACTGGGAATTACTGGAAGCTGCTGCAGACCTCGGCGCAAAACCAGCAGTGACTTTTATTACCGTTACACTACCAATGACAATACCCGGGGTGATTGCTGGTGGACTGCTGGTTTTCATTCCAGCCACCGGTGAATACGTCATTCCCGATATGCTTGGTGGCGGTAACGTGCTGATGATCGGTCGCATACTCTACAACGAATTTAACTCCAATATCGACTGGCCCGTGGCTTCGGCGGTTGCCATAGCCTTATTATTGGTACTAGTGTTACCAATGATGCTATATCAGCATGTACAGGCAAAAGAATCGGAGGCCAAATGAATAACGGTAAACGCTCTCGATTCCTGTTTACGGTAACTTGTTTCGGAATGGCATTTCTCTATATTCCGATGATTATGCTGATAGTATATTCCTTTAACTACTCAAAAATTGTTCCAGTCTGGGGTGGTTTCTCGACTCGATGGTACACGGTCCTGTTTGAGAGTGAAGTGGTCTGGAAGTCGGTGATATTGAGCTTGAAAGTTGCCACCGTCAACGCTTTCTTTGCAACCATAATCGGCACCCTCGCCGGGCTGGCACTGGTAAGATTTGGACGCTTTAAGGGACGCACCCTGTTTAGCGGCATGATTACCGCACCTCTGGTCATGCCCGAAGTCATCACTGGTTTATCGCTACTACTGATGTTTATCACCCTTAAGGAACTGTTCGGATGGCCCGATAAACGTGGTTTCACCACCATAACCATCGCACATATTACTTTTTCGATGGCCTTTGTCGCTGTCATTATTCAGTCGAGGCTCGCTGGCATGGCGCAAGATCTCGAAGAAGCCGCACAGGATCTGGGAGCAAAACCCTTTCGGGTACTCACAGACATTACCCTGCCGCTACTCGCTCCGGGTATGTTAGCCGGCTGGCTATTAGCATTTACCATGTCACTGGACGATTTAATCATCGCCAGTTTTGTATCCGGCCCAGGAGCAGTCACACTTCCAATGTTGATCTACTCTCGCGTTCGGGTCGGTCTGCGACCAGATATTAATGCCCTGGCAACCATCATCATCCTCGTTGTCGCCACCGGCGTTTTAATAGCCGCCTGGATTATGTTCCGTCAGCAGAAGCAGCGCCAACTGGAGTTGCAAATGAGTGACGAGGATTAACCCGGATCACGCCGCAGGGCCTGACACATACAATGTACACCGCCGCCTCCTGGCGTAATCATCGATACATCGGGATCAAAAATCTCCAGGCCATGCGCGCGAATTTTATCTTTCAGCACCCGGCTTTTTGCTGGTAACAAAACCCGATCATTACCGAGCGCTACAACGTTGCAGCCGAGGTCGAGGGTATCCTTAAAGGGTACTGAGATAATTTCTATTTGCTTTGATTTAAGCCAGTCAACGACATCGGTATCGGTAGATTCCAGGCATATCGCGGCAAGTTTGGGTGCAAGCATCACCACCATTAAATCGATGTGCACATAGAATGGATCGAGGTCGGTTAGCATGACTTCCCAGCCCTCGGCTTCAAACCAGTTTTTCAATTGTTCGGCAGACTGCTGCTGGCTGCGACCTTCGTCACCTTCCCAACCGATGAGCACGGTGCCGGGTTCGACAACATTAAAGTCGCCCCCCTCGAAAGTACCGGCGGTGACGTAGTCGTATATCGGAATGCCAAGGCGCTCGTAGGTCTCAATCGCACGGAAGTTTTCACCTCGACGCCACCAGTTCGCCATACTGGTGATTATTGCGCCAAAAGGCGTCATTACCGATGAATCGCGCGCGAATACCTGATACGGCAAGGCCGGGTCGGGATCATGCAAATGCACTTTGACATCCGCCGATTGATAAGCTGCGATCATTTCGTCGTGTTGTTTTTTAGCCACCGTAGCATCGAACTGGTAATTGCGTCGAATGCTTTTCTTCGATACCGAGCTGGTCTCCAGCCATTGATAATGATCCGCCGGCCCGAGCAGCACATCTCTCAAAATCCCGTATTCGCAATCCGCACCCCAGTCATCGAGAAGCGGCGTACCTCCGCCTTCGAGTCTGGCACGTAGTTTAAAGTTTGAATTCATGTTCATACACCCGTATTCACTCTGTTAATCAATCCACGAAATATACACCTATACTCGATCGATAGCAGATTATCTACTGCTGTTGACTTATCTATTTTTTGTGATCACAATTTACCCCATGAAATTAGAGTCCCTGTTATGAAAAACTGGATCGACCAACACCAGGTTACCGAAGTCGAATGCATTATCCCCGATACGGCCGGCGCTGCGCGTGGTAAAATCATGCCCGCATCGAAATTTATCGATATGGCCGAGTTACGCCTGCCGCAATCAATTTTTCTGCAATCAGTCACCGGCGAATACCCCGATATTATTGACAGAATCAATCCAATAGATGTCGATATGATCCTGCAACCCGATGAAAACACGATTCGTATTCTCCCCTGGGCCAAAGAGCCTTCGGCACAGGTAATTCACGATTGTTTTGACAAAGCAGGCAAGCCGGTTGCTATCGCACCACGCCAGGTTTTGCGCCGGGTGATCGAGCTTTATCGAAACCAAGGCTGGGATCCAATAATCGCACCTGAACTCGAGTTTTATCTACTCAGGGCAAATCCCGACCCTTTGCAAACCCTGGAACCACCAATCGGCAGAACTGGCCGGGCTGAGGGCAACGGACAGTCGTATAACATAGATGCGGTCAACGAGTTTGGTTCGATGTTCGACGATCTCTACAGCTATTGTGAAGCCCAGGGCCTGGAAATCGATACCCTGATTCACGAAGAAGGCAAGGCGCAGATGGAAATCAACCTTCTGCATGGTGATCCCCTCGAACTTGCTGACCAGGCTTTCCTGTTCAAACGTACAGTTCGGGAATCGGCTCTGCGTAACAACATGTACGCTACCTTTATGGCAAAACCCATGGAGAACCAACCCGGCAGTGCGATGCATATACACCAGAGCGTGGTCGACCTGGAAACACGCAAAAATATCTTCTCCACCCGAACCGGCAATCCGAATAAATTATTCCTTAGCCATATTGCTGGGTTACAACAGTTTCAACCCGACGCCATGGCACTGGTCTCACCGTATGTGAATTCCTACCGGCGCATCGTACGCGAAATGTCGGCGCCGATTAACTTTCACTGGGGTTTTGACAATCGCACAACCGGCTTTCGCGTACCCGACAACGACCCGAAATCGATGCGAGTAGAAAACCGTATTGCCTCGGCTGACGTCAACCCTTATCTGGCTATCGCCACCTCATTGGCCTGTGGCTACATTGGTATGAAAAAGGAACTGAAACCAGAACAACCTTTAACTACCAGCGCCTACGATGAACCTTTTCAGCTCTCACGTCACTGGTATCATTCATTACAGAAACTGGCCGACAACGAGTCATTGCGCGAAGTGCTCGGCGATACCTTCGTCGATGTTTACGTGGCAGTAAAAGAAGTTGAATTCGATGATTTTCTAAACGTCATTACACCCTGGGAGCGCCAGCACCTGCTACTAAAGGTCTGATTAATCAGACACTATCCATTGGAGTCCATCATGTCACAAAATAACGCAGCCAATACTGAAAAATGGCAAAACCTCGATGTTGCCCATCATCTGCATCCTTTTACAAATCCAAAAGATTTGAAGCAAAATGCCGCGCGGATTATCGAATCCGCCAAAGGCGTATACCTGACTGATTCCGATGGTAATAATTATCTCGACATGATGGCTGGATTGTGGTGCGTCAACATGGGCTATGGCCAGCCGGATTTGATCGAAGCAGCATCCACACAGATCCAGCAACTACCCTACTACAATGCATTCTTTAAAACTTCACACCCCCCAGCAGCAGAGCTTGCCGGGTTGTTGGCCGAAGTTACTCCAGCACATATGAATCATACCTTTTTCACCAGCTCGGGTTCAGAAGCGAACGACACCGTGATCCGCATGATCTGGCGCCACTGGGATGTGCTCGGCAAACCCGAAAAGCGCATCATAATCAGCCGCAAGAATGCCTACCACGGCAGCACCATTGCCGCATCGAGCCTTGGCGGCATGGAAGACATGCATAAACAGGGCGGCGTCAT
>JAAENK010000189.1 GCA_024224415.1 Gammaproteobacteria bacterium
GTGGGCAGATAAAAGATGCCGTTGCTGCCGGTGCAAAAGCATTGGTGGATGCTGATCAATCTGAAGCCAGTGCGGAAGGTTCGCCTTATCTGGCTCCACAGGTATTGGTTAACGTGGATCACAGCATGCGCGTCATGACTGAAGAAAGTTTTGGTCCGGTGATCGGCATCATGTCTGTCAGTAATGATGACGAAGCAATCAAGTTGATGAATGATAGCGAATTTGGCTTAACCGCTTCAATCTTTACACAGGATGAAGCAGCAGCTATCGAAATTGGTGATCAGGTAAATACCGGAACCTGGTTTATGAACCGTTGCGATTATCTGGACCCGGCTCTGGCCTGGACCGGGGTTAAAAATTCGGGTCGAGGTTGTACTCTGTCGTCTGTGGGTTTTGAACATATGACACGACCCAAGTCCTATCATTTGAAAAAGGTTTAATGTTATGAATTCGAACTGGAATTATCCTACAGCGGTACGTGTTGGTGCCGGGCGTATTACTGAGCTGGCAGATGTGTGCCATGATTTGAACATCGATTCACCCTTGTTGGTGACAGATCCAGGTCTGGCAAGCTTGCCGATGGTGGCAGATATAGTTGCACAATGTGAGAAGGCGGGGCTGAAGATTGGCTTATTTAGTGATATCAAACCTAACCCAACGGGCAGTAACGTCAACGACGGGATCGAAGTTTTTTGCGCAGGCAATCACGATGGCTTGATTGCATTCGGTGGTGGTAGTGGCCTGGATGCTGGTAAAGCTATTGCCGTTGCAGCTAATCAAAGCTGCTCGTTATGGGATCTGGAAGATATTGGTGATAACTGGTTGAATGCAGACCCCGATAAAATCCCTCCGATTATTGGGGTGCCGACTACTTCAGGTACTGGTTCGGAAGTAGGGCGTGCATCGGTTATCGTCGATGAGGAATCGCACAGGAAGGCAATTATTTTTCACCCAAAAATGTTACCGGCCTGTGTCATTCTTGACCCCGAACTTACCCTTGGCCTGCCTGCTGGGCTTACGGCGGCTACAGGTATGGATGCGCTGTCGCATAGTCTAGAAGCCTATAGTTCGCTGGTTTATCACCCGATGGCCGAAGGCATTGCTGTCGAAGGCATTCGTCTGGTCAAGGAATACTTACCAACAGCAGTCGCTGACGGGACAAATATCGAAGCACGTACACAAATGCTGGTTGCCTCGGCAATGGGTGCTACGGCTTTCCAGCGAGGTCTTGGTGCAATGCATGCTCTGGCGCATCCGCTGGGGGCGATATACGATGCCCACCACGGTATGTTGAATGCGATATTAATGCCCTATGTGCTTAAAGCCAATTATCCTGCAATTAAGGATCGTATACCTCGGTTGGCACGTTATCTCGATCTCGATGCCGATTTTGATGCCTTCCTCAACTGGATTCTGTCGATGCGTGAAGAAATCGGAATACCGCATCAACTCTCCGCAATCATTCCCGAAGATAGCAGGTTGACTGAAATTGGTGGAATGGCAGTTGTCGATCCCTCTGCTGGTACTAATCCGATATTGCATGATGCTGCGGCTTATGCAGAAATTGCACGAAATGCCTACCATGGAACTCTGTAGAGCGGCCAGGTTAATGCAAAAAAGACGATTCATCCAATGTGATGTATTTAGCCCATTACCAACCAGGGGTAATGGGCTAGCAGTTGTGGTTGATGGTGAAGGGTTGGCTGATGAGCAAATGCAGACATTTGCAGCCTGGACTAATCTTGCTGAAACTACATTTATATTGCCGCCCGAATCTTCGGAGGCTGACTATAAATTAAAAATATTTACTACTACGAGAGAGATGTTGTTTGCCGGTCATCCAACTCTTGGTAGCTGCGCAGCATGGTTACATAGTGGTGGTAAAGCGAAGCAACAGGGGTTGGTGAAACAGGAATGCGGAATTGGCATTGTTGATATTGATATCAGTAATAAGCCGTTTGCTTTCGTCGCACCGCCTACTCAGATTAGGACTATGCAGGATGAGTCCCTGCAGGCTATTTTACAGGCACTGGATATTTCGCCAGGGCAGGTGGTACGCAATGCAATTCTGGAGAATGGACCAGTCTGGCATGCGATACAGCTTGAAAGCGCTGAGCAAGTGCTAGCGCTGGACGCATTACGTGTAAAGTGGCCAGAATTTAAAGCCATTGGGATGATTGGCGCACATGATGCCGGACATGAATGCGATTATGAAGTTCGTATGCTCGCGCCTTCCAGCGGTATGAGCGAAGACCCAATTACCGGGTCACTCAACTCAGCCCTGGCCCACTGGCTTCAGTCAAATGACTTGCTTGAAGAGCCGCTTAAGATTGCTCAGGGTACTAAAATCAACCGTCACGGCCGAGTGGCGATTCGGCCACAGGGCAGCGATATTTTTATCGGCGGCGATACTCATATTGTCATCGATGGGCATGTATTTCTTTAGCCTTTCAATGCTTTTTCCAGCGTAATCAGCGGGTCAAAAATGGCGGCCTCGTCAGGTGCATACTCTCGATGTCGATAACCATTTGATCCAAATGGTTCGTATAACTCGTGGATTTCATCTTTACGTGCAATGAGGTCCTTAATCGCCTCAACTAGTGCAAGCAAGTCCTCCTGGCTGTTGTGTAAACCAATACTGGCACGCGCCATGCCACGCTTGCGTTCGATATCAGCTTCGGCATTGAGTGCATTGGGGTCAAGGTCCATATCCCAGAGTTCTCGCTTGAGCATTTCACGCACGTATGGGTGTGCGCAGAAACAGCCATTGCGTACCTGTATATTGTGATAATCGTTTAATGCGGCGGCAGTGAGACCGTGATCGAAACCTTTGATATTAAAAGTCATAGTGCCGGTTCTTGGCACATCGCCTGGAGCAGGGCCGTAAAGATTAACTTCATCGATGGCCGAGAGTTGCTCCCAGAGCATATCGATCATGCCAATTTCCTTTTTTCGTATATTATTCATACCAACACGCATCAATACATCTAACACCGCACCTAAAGTGATGCCGCCGACGATGTTTGGTGTACCTGCTTCCTCGCGATCAGGAAGTAACCCGGCAGTCATATAACGCTCCAGGTAAACATCTGTAACCATGCCACCTCCGAGTTCGCTGGGAGACATGCTGTTTAACAGGCTGGTTTTGGCGATTATTGCACCGGGAGAACCAGGTGCGTATATCTTGTGCCCAGAAAAAATCAGTACGTCGAGGTCGGCGTCGTTCATTGAAACGGGTGCGTGCGCAATCATTTGCGAAGCATCGACCACGATATACGCGCCAACCGAATGCGCCAGTTGTGCGATTTCGTGAATTGGCGTGATAGCTCCGGTAACATTGCTTGCTCCAGTCACTGCTATGTAATTGATGCGCTCACCGTATTTGCCTATCAGTGCCTGCACCACTGCCACGTCGATGCCGCCGTAGGCTGCGCCTTCACCCATCGCTGGAATATGCACCACCTCGCCAGCATGGGCCCGATGGGGTAAATCGTTGGAGTGATGTTCCATCTCTGATACCAGCACAATATCGCGATCCGGACGTTGTGCCGAAAACTCGGTTGCGATGCGGTTAAATCCAGCTGTTGCGCCGCTGCCTGCAAAGTAACTGCTATATATGTTTTCATCGGCATCGACAAAATCAAGTACACGTTTGTGAGCCCAGTCGAATGCTTCGCTGGCTCCTTTTGCCGCATAATGTAGTTTGCTATGCGTGCTGGCGTAATGTTCGAGGAATTCACGGGTGACTTCAAATGCCGGTTCCATCATCAGGGTTGAAGCGGCGGAATCGAGATAGCGGCGTGGGCTGATATTTCCATCAACCGTTGGGTATTGCGTGTCTCTTCCGATAAAGCTGTGTTGAATCGATTTTAAAAGGTTGCTGTCGCTCATCGTTTGAACATCGGTTGATCAAAAACCCATTCTTACACAGGAATCGTTATTAAGCCAAACCCAATGTTTAGTTACGAAATCCAATCGATTTGGTTATGATGTCGCGATGTCGCCACGTTTGTTTTTGCTGTTATCTGTATCGTTTATTATCGCTGGTTGCGCCAATAAATCATTAGAGCCCTATTTAGAAAACTATGCCGATTTTGCTGAAAGCGTGTATGTTATTGATCATGGCAGGCATACTGCACTGGTTGTCAAAAGTGAAGATATCATAGAACGAATTGGGCTGGCGGATACCTTCTATAATAGTTTTCGCTTTATCGAAATAGGTCGCGGTGATGCTGGGTTTTATCGAGAGATAGAACCTCAGATTTCCACCACATTGAAGGCTTTGTTTCTGTCGACCCCGGCGGTATTACATTTACGTGCCTATAATTATCCACCATATAAACGCTATCCACTTAGCCACACCCTGAAAATACGGCTATCGAGAACGGCATTGGACAAACTCATGACAGCGGTTACGGCGAGTTTTGAACTGGAAAACAAACAGGCCATTGAGTTGAGCGAAGGCAGCGATAAAAACAGCCGTTTCTTTCAGGCTAGTGGAACCTATCACCTGTTTTACAGCTGTAATAACTGGACTGCAGATATGATCGAACAGGCGGACTACCCGATCAGCCACCGTTGGGCGTTTTTCGCCGGTTCGGTAATGCGACAGGTCGAAGCGGTGCAGCATGAGCTTGGTCTGCAATGTGGGGGCGATGGTGTTTATCGGTGTGCTGATGAGTCAGAGTGAGTAATTAAACTGCCATCCCGGCGGCATAAGCCGATGACCAGGCCCACTGAAAATTAAAACCGCCAAGCTGGCCGGTGACATCGACGACTTCACCGATAAAGTAAAGCCCATCGACCCGCTTACTCATCATCGTCTTTGAGGACAGTTCGTTAGTATCGATGCCGCCAAGTGTTACTTCAGCGGTTCTATATCCTTCAGTGCCAGCGGGTTTTAATTGCCAGCTGTTTAGCTGTTGTGCCAGTTTGCGGAGCCTCTGGTTGTCTATTTCCGCTATCGTTTTTTCTGCGATCTCGAGCCACCACAATGCTTCGAGTTCGAGCACCAGTCTGCGAGGTAAAGTCTGACAAAGCAGGCTGCGTAGGAGGATTTTTGCCTGCGAGTTTTTATTTTCCAGCAGGTAATTACTGGCATCGATTTCAGGTAGCAAATCGATGCTCAACGTATCGCCTTCCTGCCAGTAGTTTGAAATCTGTAAGACTGCCGGGCCACTCAAACCGCGATGTGAAAATAGCAGATCTTCTGAAAAGCTTTGATGATTGGTGGAAA
Source organism: Gammaproteobacteria bacterium (assembly GCA_024224415.1). Classification (GTDB taxonomy): domain Bacteria; phylum Pseudomonadota; class Gammaproteobacteria. Next base: position 5,237 of record JAAENK010000189.1, read on the forward strand.
TGGTGACCGGTAATGAAAGGCCTGACAACTTTTTGGATAGTTCTCCAAAACTGTCGGTGAAA
>JAAENK010000190.1 GCA_024224415.1 Gammaproteobacteria bacterium
CATCTGTATCAAATAGAAATTTAAAATTAGGAGAAGGTTCAATGATGCCAAGAAAGGAAAAAACCGTATCAGAATCTTCACCGATATTGACTGCGAGCACTTCTACATTGTGGTCTTTAGTAGATTGATACAATCTCTCCAGTGCCCCCATTTCTCTGCGGCAAGGTGGGCACCAGGTTGCCCAGAAGTTCACAATAACAACCTTGCCTTTTAAATCTCTAATATCAACTAAGTCTTCATCTAAATCTCGAAAACGAAGTTCGGGTGCAATGGTCGTGGACTTAATTGCTGTAAGACTGTGCGTTAAGGGTGGCAGGCCTTCTGCATGAACAATGCTAAAAACTCCAGCAAGAAGTGTCAATAACAGGACATAGTATTGTTTGAATTTATTATTTAGCACATTGCACTCCTGCAAGCTTTGCTTTGTATTCGTTTTCTGCAATATCCCATCTGGCAATAACATTGAAGGTTATTCCAGGGGGTAAGCCAATAGAAAGCATTCCCTGGTTCCAGTCACCGCCAGGCTTATATTCCTGTTCCGGGGGAAACTGCGCCCAGCGAAAAGCAAGTATGGCTGATTTTTTAATACCCCTTTTTTTAAAACTTTCAAGCCATTCACTTACCGACTTAATTTGGTGAGAGTTGCTATCTGTCAAAATAGACCAGTTATTGCTCACAAAATGAATTTCACCCGGTGCACTATCGTTGCGCAATACGGTCATGTAAACACAAGAAGAAGCATACGATTCGATTTGCTCAACGGTAAAACCTCTATTGACATAAAATGCTCTAAGCTGATCAGGCAATATCTGGGTTAAGGAAAAAAGCACCCCATCTACATGCGTTTCCCATGTTTGTGCACCAGTTACCTGGTTAGTAGAGGTGGATTGTTTCGTGTTAGCGTAGCCTGTGAAAGGAATAAACCAGATGATTAACAAGGCTATAGCGTGTTTCATTTGGATGTCTGATTTAAATTTTATTACGCATAGCTGATGCCATAGGGCGTATCATTGTTTGCTTCTATTGAAATATTATTTCGAGTCGTAATAACCTGCACGGACACAGGCTCCAATAAAGTTACAAATCAGGCGTTCAGCATGAATCATGGTTATATTTCCAACATCGCTCGATGGGGCTATTTCAACCAGATCCATTCCTAGCACTCTGCCTTTATTTACAATTGCGTGAATTAACTTTCGTACCTGATTCCATGATAGACCTCCCGGTGTTTGGGCCATCACAGCTGGCATAATAGTTGGATCTATGCCGTCTGCATCAATAGTGAGATAGTACAGACCGTTATCTGGAATTTGATTGATAATCGCGTCGACACCGATATCATGCACCTCATATGCATCAATAATGGTAGCGCCATAGGCAATGGCATCCCCCACTTCTTGTGTACGAGCACTACCTATTCCCCGCATCCCTATTTGAATAATTTTATCAATCCATGGCATTTCCGAGGCTCGCCTGATAGTGCTTGAGTAACCCTCGGTTTCACCGTTGATTTCGTTTCGCCAATCCAGATGAGCATCGATGTGCACCAGCGTTACCTTGGTTTCAAACACCTCGAGTGCCCGCATAACCGGGATTGGCACTCCATGATCACCACCTAATGTGATTAATGTAGTATCGTGGCTGAAAATCTTGCGGGCCACTTGTTCAGCTCTAAGGTAGTGTTGCCTGTGGTCAGACGTGTCGGCGGTTACGTTGCCACAATCTACTACTCTAATATCTCGTCCATCAAGCAATGGGCCACCAAGATCCCAATCAAAATGGTTTAATGAATAGTAGATATCAGATTTGTTGGTAAATTGACGGATTGCATCGGGCGCCCGGCTTTGATCATTAGCCATGGAACCCGGTTCGTAGGGCATTCCAAAGGGAATACCAAGTATTGATATGTCTGCTTGAAAATTATCCAGGTCATTGATCAATGGAAAATCCAAAAAGGTGCATGGAGACACACGCGGTGATTCGACCAGAGGGTGGTTATTATGAGTTTCAGTCATTTTTGGCTTTGCTATTTATCGACTCAGTCGTTATGTCTTTCCTTCATTATGCACATATTACTAAACAAACCGATCTAGAAAACCCTCAAATTTAGACCGACTAATCCCAATCGCCCCTAATGATTGCAAATGGCTGGTAGTCATTTGACAATCGATTAGCTCAAAGTCGCCGCATTCGGCTATGTATTTCAGGCATAACTTTGAAGCGTTGGAAACTCGGCTGTACATCGATTCACCAAAAAATATGCGCCCCAGCGATACGCCATAAACACCACCAACCAATTGATTGTCTTCATCGCGGCATTCGAAAGACTCGGCAAATCCGGCTTTAAACATATCGATGTAAGCTTCGATCATTTGATCGACTATCCAGGTTTCGCTTTGGGTCTTGCGTGGTTGGGCGCACTGTCGAATGACCTCGGCAAAACTCTGGTTGCGGGTGATGTGGTAGCGCTTCTGTCGCACTAATCGTTCCAGGCTTCGACTGGTATGAAAAGTTTCCGATAACAGTACGGTGCGTGGTGCTGGGCTCCACCATAATATGGGTTCGTTGTCGCTAAACCATGGGAATATACCCTGTCGATAGGCTACCAGTAGCCAGTCGTTACTGAGCTTACCACCTGCTGCCAGCAAGCCGCCTGGTTCGTTTAATGCCAGACGCGTGTCTGGAAAATGAGGTGCTTTATCTGGGTCTAGCCACGGTATCATTATTGTTTAATTACAACAGCTTAGCCAATATATTTAAAGTAAATATTCATAACAGGATTTGTCGATAAGGTGAGTGTTTCATCAAATCAGCCTGGTAATCATCGATGTATCGAGATTCCTGTTTTAGGAATCCTGCAATAGCCTCGCAAAACTCTGCCTGGTTTAACCAATGCCCCGACCAGGTTTTGCCTGGTAGAAAGCCTCGACTGAGTTTGTGTTCGCCCTGTGCGCCGGGATCGAACCATTGCAGCTGGTTTCTTATACAGTAGTCTATGCCCTGATAATAACAACACTCGAAATGCAAGTTCCGATAATAATGGTCGCAACCCCAGATCCTGCCATACAGGTGACTGCCGCTGCGAAAGAAAACCGAGCAGGCCACGATTTGGGTATTGTCTCTGGCCAGTACCACCAGCACACTTTTACCCATGTGGTTACCCAGGTGTTTGAAAAAGGCACTATTCAGCGTGGCTGTTCCGTATTTTCTGTCATAAATACTCTGATACAGGTGATGAACTTTTTCCCAGTCCGAATCGCTTAATTCAAGACCTTCGAACATTTGGATATCAAGATTGTTTAGTCTGGCCGATTGCCTTTCCTTCCTGATGTTTTTACGTTTTCGCGACCTCAGGTTTGTCAGAAAGTGGTCAAAACTCGTGTATTGATGATTTTGCCAGTGAAACTGGATATCGCAACGCAACATAAAGTTGTTACTCTCCAATTCGCGTAATGTCGATTCCTGTTCAAAGAGGATATGCCAGGAACTGAGCTTGTGCGCCTCACAAAACTGGGTTGCGGCGGCGACCAGTAATTGGTGGTATTTTTTCTGTTGATCAGCGGTATCGATTGCTTCAAGTTGGAGTAAAAAGCGCTCTCCAGTGGCTGGTGTATAGGGAATGGCGGTCACCAGTTTGGGGTAATAGGTGAAACCGTGGCGTTCGTATGCCTGCGCCCAGGCATGGTCAAATACCAGTTCACCGTAAGAGTTGGTTTTGATGTATGCGGGCAGAGCGGCAATTAATCGGCCACCCTCGCGTATCAGAAAATATACTGGGTGCCAGCCAAAGGGTTCCAGACAGTCGTGCAGCTCGAGGCCGTAGAGGAAGGCATGTCTGGTAAACGGGTAATCGGGTTTGCCCAGAGTATCCCACTCTGACTCGTCTATTTCAGATAAACTATGGCAAACGGTGACTTGCAAGTCGGGCTTTATTCCTGTGCTTTGGCATCCAGGTATTTTTCAGCATCCAGTGCCGCCATGCAACCACTACCAGCCGAGGTGATGGCCTGTCGGTAGACGTGGTCCATGACATCACCGGCGGCGAACACGCCTTCGACGCTGGTCGCCGTGGCATTGCCTGCAGTGCCGCTTTGTACCGTTATGTATCCGTTTTCCATATCGAGCTGTCCGGCAAAGATGTCGGTATTCGGGCGATGCCCGATGGCGATGAAGATGCCGGTAACGTCGAGTTCTTTGGTGCTATCGTCTTTGACGTTGCGAATCCGCAACCCGGTGACTCCAGAGTCATCACCCAGCGCTTCGTCAAAACGGCTAAACCATTCAATACTAATATTGCCGTTTTCTGCTTTGTCAAACAGTTGGTCCTGCATTATTTTTTCAGACCGCAGGCTGTCGCGTCGGTGCACCAGGGTGACCTGATCAGCGATGTTGGAAAGATACAGGGCTTCTTCCACTGCGGTATTGCCACCGCCAATGACCGCCACATGCTGGCCTTTGAAAAAGAAGCCGTCGCAGGTAGCGCAGGCCGAAACACCTTTGCCATGAAATTTTTCTTCGGAGGGTTCACCGAGATACATGGCGCTTGCGCCAGTCGCGATTATCAGTGCATCGCAACTGTATTCGCCACTATCACCGACCAGTCGTTTGGGCGTTTCATCGAGCGCGACGGTATGAATGTGATCAAACATGATTTCGGTTTCGAAACGTTCGGCGTGTTGTTGCATACGTTGCATCAGCGCCGGGCCAGTTAGGCCCTGTACATCGCCGGGCCAGTTATCAACTTCGGTGGTCGTCATCAATTGGCCACCGGCTTCCAGTCCGGTAATCAAAAACGGTTTCAGGTTAGCGCGAGCGCAATAGATTGCTGCAGCATAACCTGCTGGACCCGATCCCAGAATAATGACTCGACTATGGTTCACTTTAGACATGCTTGTTCCTTTAAAGACTGATACAAAATGGCTTGCTTATATTAGTTGCTAGAAAACCAATGTAAATAGTTTTGTCAAAAAGTCCATTTAATGACCTTTGTTATATGGCTCCCTTGGCCCCTGATCAGTTAAAATACCCTGCATTTACTCAGGATAGATTTTTAGTGGCGCAAGCAAAAGCAAAATCCAGAACTGAAGATCAACAGCAGAAAATGATTTTCACCAACCAGATCAGCCGACGCTTACGCGAGGCTGGCATGTTGCTTTCGTTTGCAGTGGCAACCTACATTTTGGTGGCGTTGTTTAGTTACAATAATCTGGACGCCTCCTGGTCACATAGTGGCAGCAGTGATTTGATTTACAACTTTGGAGGCATTGCTGGTGCCTGGATAGCCGATTTACTGTTTTATCTGTTCGGTTTTCCGTCATTCCTGTTGCCAATCATGATTCTTTACAACGGCATAATTCTGGTCAAAACACGTGATTATAGTGCCGAGGACAGCTATAAAATGCTAGTTATCCGCTGGAGCGGCTTTGTACTCACATTGGTCTCCAGCTGTGCATTGTCGAGTCTCCACTTCAGTGTCGACTCGGGAGTCATGCCACTAGATTCGGGTGGTATTCTGGGGCAGATTGCCGGTAACTATTTTTCTCAGGGTCTAGGATTTCTGGGCGCTACAGTATTACATCTGGCACTGTTTTTGGCCGCATTGACCTTATTCACAGGCCTGTCCTGGTTGGAGATTGTCGATAGCACCGGTAAATTCACCCTGCTGTTGGTCGACAAACTGGTTGATCATTATTACCTGATACGTGATCGTGCAGAGGGTAGCCGCAATCGTAGCCAACGCGAGCTTATCATGTCGGTAAACAAGGAAAAGCAGGTAAAGCGTAAACCGCTAAAGATTGAACCGGTGGTTCACAAGGTAGAAGAAAGCACCCGCGTGATTAAAGAGAAGCAAATGCCGTTGTTCCACAGCAGCAGCAAAGGTGATGGCATGATCCCACCGTTGGCGCTGCTTGACGATCCCAAACCACTGAAATCTGGTTATAGCACTTCGGCGCTTGAAGCTATGTCCCGGCAGCTTGAGCTCAAGTTACTTGACTTTGGTATTGAAATTCAGGTTGAGTCGGTACACCCAGGCCCTGTGATCACTCGGTTCGAAATATTACCGGCACCCGGTGTCAAGGTGAACCAGATCAGTAATTTATCCAAAGATCTGGCTCGATCACTGTCGGTAGTTGGCGTTCGCGTGGTTGAAATAATTCCGGGCAAATCGGTGATGGGACTGGAAATACCCAACGAGCAGCGTGAAATCGTAGTGCTCAGTGAAATCCTGCGCTCGCGTAGCTTCGATCATTCAGCATCACCACTAACCCTGGCACTGGGCAAGGATATTAGTGGCAATGCGGTGATTGCCGATCTCGCCAAAATGCCACATTTGCTGGTGGCTGGTACCACTGGTTCGGGTAAATCAGTTGCGATTAACGCGATGTTGTTGAGTCTGCTGTTTAAGGCCACTCCCGAAGATGTGCGTATGATTTTGATCGACCCCAAAATGCTCGAACTCAATGTATATGAAGGTATACCGCACCTCATCGCACCAGTGGTAACTGATATGAAAGAAGCGGCAAATGCCTTGCGCTGGTGTGTTGCCGAAATGGAGCGTCGTTATCGTCTCATGGCGTCACTCGGGGTGCGAAATATTTCCGGGTATAACCGCAAGATACGCGATGCCGAGGCGGCGGGCGATCCGATAAAAGATCCTTTGTTCGATAAAAAGCAATTGTTGCTAAACCCCGATGCGCAACCTGATGACCTTGAAGTTTTACCTTATATCGTTGTCGTGGTTGATGAATTTGCCGATATGATCATGGTGGTCGGCAAGAAGGTCGAAGAATTAATCGCACGTCTGGCGCAAAAAGCCCGCGCCTCGGGCATTCACCTGTTATTGGCGACACAGCGGCCATCGGTGGATGTGATTACCGGGTTGATCAAATCCAATATACCAACCCGTATCGCGTTTCAGGTATCGTCTAAAGTTGATTCACGTACCATACTCGACCAGATGGGTGCCGAGACTCTGTTAGGCCACGGCGATATGCTGTATCTACCACCCGGCACCAGCCTGCCGGAGCGGGTACATGGTGCTTTTGTCGACGATCACGAAGTTCATGCGGTAATAAATGAGATTAAAAAGACAGGGAAACCGAATTACATCGAGAATGTGCTTGAAGAAAGCATATCGGCGGTCTTGCCCGGCGAGGGCCCGCGTGACTCGAATGGTGACGAGGCTGATCCTCTATACGATGAAGCTGTCGCAGTCGTTACGGAAACACGCAAGGCATCGATCTCTTACGTGCAACGACGGCTTAAAATCGGTTACAACCGCGCGGCGCGTATGATCGAGGAAATGGAAGCATCGGGCGTAGTATCGATGGTGCAATCTAATGGTAGTCGCGAAGTACTTGCGCCACCGCCACCCACTCTGGATTGATTTATGAATCAGTTTTTTGCAATTATTTTGATATTGATACTCATTCCCTCTGTTTATGCAGATGACGCCGAACAACGCTTGAATAAGGCATTAAGAAAACTGGACAATCTAACCGCTGATTTTAAGCAAACTTTGCTCGATGATGACAAACAGGTAGTGCAGCAAAGCAGTGGTCAACTGGCTATCCAGCGTCCCGGCAAGTTTTCCTGGATTTATACTACACCTTACGAGCAGCAGATCGTCGCCGATGGCTCGGAGTTGTGGATTTATGATGTCGATCTTGACCAGGTCACGGTTAAACCCATGAGTAGCGGGCTGGCATCCGCACCGATCATGATTTTGATGAAGCAAAATGAAATCAGTGAAGAGTTTAACGTGAGCGAAATAGGGCAGAGAAAATACCTGTATTGGGTCGAACTCGAGCCAAAATCTTCCGACCTCGAATATACCCAGGTTTACATCGGCCTTGAAGAAGGCGCTATCAAGGCCATGGAATTACGTGATAACTTTGGTCAAAGTACGCAGATCGTGTTTGACAATTTACGCCTAAACGTTGTACATAATCCAAAAGTGTTTCAATTTATCCCCCCTGAAGGTGTTGATGTATTTGGTGTTGGTGGTTAATCAGTTTTATCAGCAATGAACGATCTTTTTGAAACCGCCAAAGGCTTCCAGCCACTGGCTGATCGAATGCGACCGCAGCGGCTTGATGAGGTGTTTGGCCAGTCGCACTTGTTGGGTGAAGATAAACCCCTGCGACAGTCTATCGAGTCTAACAAGCTGCATTCGATGCTGTTCTGGGGACCACCCGGTACTGGAAAAACCACCATCGCCCGGCTTATCGCGAGCTACTCAGACGCACGTTTTCTGACTATTTCGGCAGTACTCTCCGGCGTTAAAGACATACGCGATGCTATCGAGCAGGCGCGGCAACATCAGGGTAAAACCGTGTTATTTGTCGACGAAGTACACCGCTTTAACAAATCACAGCAGGATGCATTTTTACCCTTTATTGAAGACGGTACGATCCTGTTTGTCGGTGCAACCACCGAAAACCCATCTTTCGAACTTAATAATGCGCTGTTATCCCGAACTCGTACCTATATTCTTAAATCGATTTCCGCCGAGGAAATCGAAAAAGTCATACGCCGTGCGCTGAGTGACTGCGATCATGGTCTGGGTAATCTCGAATTGAAGATAGACAATGACGCCTGCGAGCTGCTGGCGAAAACCTGCGATGGCGATGCCCGACGGGCCTTAACTTATCTGGAAATTATCAGTGATCTGGCCGAATCGAAGCAAATTAATATAAAGTTGATTGAAGATACCGTGGCGCAGGGACTAAGAAGATTTGATAAAAAAGGCGATGTGTTCTACGAACAGATTTCGGCACTTCACAAGTCGGTGCGCGGCTCTGATCCGGATGCCGCGCTATACTGGTTTTGCCGCATGATCGATGGTGGTTGTGACCCGGTTTACATCGCCAGGCGCGTGGTGCGAATGGCGATAGAAGATATCGGTATCGCCGATCCGCGTGGGCACGAAATTGCCTTAAACGGCTGGACGACCTTCGAACGAATGGGCAGCCCCGAGGGTGAGCTGGCAATCGCCCAGGCGGTGGTCTACCTGGCCTGCGCCGCCAAAAGCAATGCGGTATATAACGCCTACACGGAGGCCATGGGTGACGCGCGTGAATCTGGTAGCCTGGAAGTACCCATGCATCTGCGCAACGCGCCAACGAAATTTATGAAAGACCAGGGCTTTGGCGAAAACTATCGTTATGCGCACGACGAAGACCAGGGCTTTGCAGCAGGAGAAAATTACTTTCCCGATGCATTCGGAGAGCGACGCTACTATCAACCGGTTAATCGAGGTCTGGAAATCAAGATAGCTGAAAAACTGCAAATGCTGCGTGCCCGTAATACGCAGGTAAAGTCATGAAGCTACCTTACGCCAAAGCCTGCGAAGAAAACAAGCAGGTGATTGCCGAGGTGCTGCGACCATTCCTGCAGGCCGGGGGTGATGTTCTCGAAGTGGGTAGCGGCACTGGTCAACACGCTGTGTTCTTTGCCGAGCAGTTCCCACAAATTTACTGGCAAACTTCGGATCGACAGGATTGCATCGAAGGTTTAAGTGCCAGGATAGGCACCGTTGGATTGATCAACACTCCCAAACCACTGCTGCTACATGTTGACGGTAGCTGGCCCAATTACCGTTATGACCTGATATTTAGTTCCAATACCTTGCATATTATGGACAAACATAGTGCGGAATGCTTTCTTTCGCGGTGTAACCAGTGCCTCAAACCGGGTGGTCACCTGATCGTGTATGGCGCTTTCAATTACAATCAGGGTTACACTTCGGAGAGCAACCGTGAATTCGACCAATGGTTGCAAAAACGTGATCCGTCCAGCTACATAAAGGATTTTGAGTGGGTAGAGAAGATAGTCAATGCAGCTGGCTTTAAGCTCATTGACGATATCGCCATGCCAGCCAATAATCGCAGCCTGGTATGGCAATTTGAAACTTTGCCGAAACAATAGAGACTAAAGCGCATGCCGACTGCGTCGTCCAGATATCACACTTTGAGAAATATTAATGAATAAGTACCGTAACGCTATTTTCTTAACCAGCCTTTTAGTAATGTCCATCAGTGCCAAAGCGGATGGCGAGCGCTGGTATGATGCTATTCAGGCTAGCCAGGGCCAGGGTATTTTTCAGCAGCAATGCGCAGGTTGTCACGGAAGCAACGCTGAGGCTAAACCCGGTTGGCAGACAGCCAGTGGTGAAGCAGCAGCACCGCCACTAAACGGTTCCGCCCATAGCTGGCATCATTCGCTGAAACAACTCCGTAAAACCATACAAATGGGTAGTATCCAGCTTGGTGGAGTCATGCCCGGTTTTGGTAAAAAACTGTCGGACAGTGAAATCGATAATGCGATTGCCTTCTTTCAGTCGAAATGGCCTGACAAAACCTACAGTGACTGGGCTTCGCGCTTTAAGGTCGCAGGCAAAGCCAGCAAGAGCACCGATGTGACAGCCTTGCTAAAGCGACGTTTAGGTAACAACGATATCGCACCGGCTACTGAGACAGGCATTGAGGGCGTTTATCAAACCCAGTTTGGTGACAAATTCGCCTATTTAATCGATGGCGGGCGTTATGTATTTATTGGCGACCTGATTGATTTGAAGCTGGCAAAAAACATGACGGAGATAAGTCGCCGTGAAGTGGTGAAAGACGTGATCTCCCAGGCACCGGTATCTGAATCTATCGTCTATCCCGCTATCGGCAAGGAACACACCGTGCTCAACGTATTCACTGATACTTCTTGCGGATATTGCCAGAAATTACATGCCGAGGTTGGATTCCTGCAGGAAGCCGGTATCAGTGTGCGTTACTTTCCATTTCCGCGTGGCGGCAAGCGTGGCCCAGGATATAAAGATTTACGGAGCGTCTGGTGTGCGGAAAATAAATTACAGGCTATGGACATTGCCAAAGGTATTAGTTCCGGCGAGCTGCCTGATGGAAATTGCGCTGAAGCCAGCATAGTTGATAAAGGCCATATCCTGGGGCGAAAAATTGGCATTACCGGGACCCCCGCATTATTTTCCAGCAATGGCACCAAGTTTAATGGCTATGTGCCATATAAAGAGTTAATCCCCATGCTGTTGGGCGAGCTTTAAGTAACTAGCCCACACAATCAAAGGTTTTTCCATAAAATGGTCAATCGACTACTGTCAACGTATTTACTTATTTTTAATAAAGCCTATAAAAGTTTACCTGGAGACAGGCAAGGTGGGCTAATTGTCGTCTCGTATAAATATTAATGTGCTAATATTCAGGCCAATCATCAGAATTATAACTAGCAGGGTTAGAGCCGGCTATGTCAGAGCAAAATGATAACAACGAAGTTTCTGAGTCAGAAGCTGAAATGGCGTCCGTTGACGAGAAGCCTGCTCCGCCCAGGGAAATAGGTGGTCCCAGGGGAAAAGAGCCAACGCGCTATGGCGACTGGGAAAAAAATGGTCGCTGCATCGACTTTTAAAGAAACACCAGGTTAAACACATATCTTCTATCCAATCGGCAGGATAACTATGAATACGAGTTCACCGCACCCTACATCTCCGCATTTACAAATCTATCGACTACCACTTTCTGCTTTGCTATCCGTTACCCATCGCGCAAGCGGGGTGTTTTTAGCAATTGCTGCGCTGCTGCTGATTTGGGCGTTAGTGGCACTTGCTGGTGGCCCCGAATCCTGGGAATCGACGCGTACATTGTTACAAAGCTGGATTGGCCAGCTTTTTTTACTGGGTTTAACCTTTGCGCTGTATTTTCATTTCTGTAATGGCATTCGACATTTGTTCTGGGATGTCGGCAAGGGGTTCGAAGTTGAAACCGTTGATAAAACCGCGAAACTTGCGATTGTAGTTTCTATTGTACTCACTATTGCGACCTGGGTTGTTGCATTGAACGTGGAGTAACTTATGAGCGACCTGCGTACCCCACTGGCCCGGGTAAAAGGGCTAGGCTCCGCCAAAGATGGAACCTCACACTTCTGGCATCAACGCCTGACAGCACTGGCGCTGATCCCATTAGTAATGTGGTTTGGTTTTGCACTGGCGTCATTGCCGACCGATTACATCACCTTGACCAGTTATATCCGCCAACCGATAATTACAGTTGGTCTTATTCTGGTAATCATCATGGTTTTTTATCATGCGCAACTCGGCTTACAGGTTGTACTTGAAGACTATGTGTCGTCGCATGCTAAGCGTACTGTTGCGATCATTTTAAGCAGCTTCCTGTGCTTGATTTGTGCCTTAACAGGTATTGTAGCGGTGTTGAAGATTTCATTTGGGGCATGATGGCATGACTGCAGAATATAAAATTATCGATCACGCCTACGATGTTGTTATCGTCGGTGCAGGTGGCGCAGGCTTACGCGCCACACTAGGCATGGCTGCTGGGGGACTTTCCACCGCCTGTATCACCAAGGTGTTTCCAACACGTAGTCATACCGTAGCGGCACAGGGTGGCATGAGCGCCTCGTTAGGCAATATGGGACCGGATAACTGGCGCTGGCATATGTACGATACCATCAAAGGCTCCGACTGGCTTGGTGATCAGGATGCCATCGAATACATGTGCCGCGAGGCAGTGCCGGCCGTAATCGAACTGGAACATTACGGTGTACCATTTTCACGTACAGAAGAGGGCAAAATTTACCAACGTCCCTTTGGGGGCATGACCACCAATTTTGGCGAAGGTACGGCGCAACGCACCTGTGCCGCGGCTGATCGTACCGGTCACGCAATTTTACATACCCTGTATCAACAGTCCTTGAAGCATAAGGCTGAATTTTTTATCGAGTATTTTGCTACCGACCTGATTATGGACGATGGTGTTTGCCGTGGGGTGATGGCCTGGGACCTGGCCACCGGAGAGATACACCGCTTCCGCGCGCATACCGTGGTACTGGCTACCGGCGGTTGTGGACGGGCTTATTTCTCTGCGACGTCGGCGCATACCTGCACCGGTGACGGCAGCGCTATGGTGATACGTGCGGGTTTACCATTACAGGACATGGAATTTGTACAATTTCATCCAACCGGTATTTATGGTGCTGGCGTATTGATTACCGAAGGCGTGCGCGGCGAGGGTGGTTATCTCACCAATTCCGAAGGTGAGCGGTTTATGGAACGCTACGCACCGAATGCCAAAGATCTTGCATCACGTGATGTAGTCAGTCGTTCGATGACGATTGAAATAAACGAGGGCAGGGGTGTGGGTCCCGATAAGGACCACATACATCTGCATCTCGAACATCTGGGCCCGGAAGTCATTAACGAACGCTTACCGGGGATTTCTGAATCGGCCGAAATTTTTGCCGGAGTCGATGTCACCAGGGATCCGATTCCGGTAATCCCGACCGTGCACTACAACATGGGTGGTATTCCTACCAATTATCACGGCGAGGTGGTTACCAGCAAAGATGGTGATCCCGACTCTATCGTACCTGGATTGATGGCCATCGGCGAAGCTGCCTGTGTGTCGGTACACGGTGCTAATCGCCTGGGTTCAAATTCATTACTAGATATTGTGGTGTTTGGTCGTGCCTCGGCAATTCGGGCATCAGAAACCATTCAACCCGGTACAGCACACAAACCACTCACTGATGAAAGCATCGAACCATTAATGTCGCGTTTCGACAGACTGCGTAATGCTTCCGGTGGAACCTCCACCGCACAGATTCGAAACAATATGCAACGTACCATGCAAAAACATGCGGCCGTTTTCAGAACCGGTGATTCGATGCAGGAAGGTGTTGAGAAAATGAATGAAGTGTTTGCCAGTTTCAAAGATGTAGGCGTTACCGACAGAGGCCTGGTGTGGAATACCGACCTGGTCGAAACCCTCGAACTCGAAAATCTGTTGCTACAGGCGCAGGCGATTGTCCGGGGTGCGTTAAATCGTCCTGAAAGCCGTGGTGGTCATGCTCGCGAAGATTTCCCCGATCGTGACGACAAGGACTGGATGAAGCACACCCTGGCCTGGGTGGATGAAACAGGGCAGGTCAACTTCGATTATCGGCCGGTGCATATGTATACCCTGACCGACGAAGCCGAAGTTATTCCACCAAAGAAACGCGTTTATTAATTTTTCAAGAGGATTAATTCATGGCAGAGTTTTCGTTACCTGCGAATTCAGTCGTCAAACAGGGCAAGACCCATAAGGCCGCCGAGGGCGTAAAAAATATCAGGCGCTTTATTGTGTATCGTTACGATCCCGATTCAGGTGAAAATCCGCATACCGACACTTACGAAGTCGATATGGATACCTGCGGGCCAATGGTGCTCGATGCGCTCTTGAAAATAAAAGACCAGATGGATTCGAGCTTGTCTTTACGACGCTCCTGCCGTGAAGGTATCTGTGGTTCATGTTCGATGAATATTGACGGTGCCAATACCCTTGCCTGCACTAAAGCTATCTCGGACATCAAAGGTGACGTAAAAATCTACCCGCTACCACACCAACCGGTAGTCAAGGATCTGGTGTCGGATCTGACTAACTTTTATGCACAATACGCCTCAGTTGAACCATGGATGAAGACTGATACGGCGGCGCCACCCGATTGTGAGCGCCTGCAGTCCAAAGAAGACCGCGAGCTGCTCGATGGTCTCTACGAATGCATACTCTGTGCTTGTTGTTCTACAAGCTGTCCGAGCTACTGGTGGAATAGTGATCGCTACCTCGGACCAGCAGCCCTGTTAAATGCTTATCGCTGGATTGTCGATTCGCGCGACGAAGCCGCCGGTGAACGACTCGACGACCTCGAGGATCCGTTTAAACTCTATCGCTGTCATACCATCATGAATTGTGCCAAGGTTTGCCCGAAAGGATTAAACCCGGCCAGGGCAATCGCCGAAACCAAGAAACTGCTGGTTCAGCGAAAAATGTAATGACCGAGATTTCTCGTCTCCGCTGGTTATGCCGTCGAGGCATGAAGGAACTTGATTTGGTGATGACGGGTTACCTGGAAAATTATTACGACGATGCCGATCAATCTGAGCAATCCAGCTTCAGGGTATTGCTGGATATGCAAGACCCAAATTTGTTCGCCCTGTTGGTAGGCCGAGAATCAAGCAACGATAACAATATCACAAGCCTGATAGATAAATTAAGATCCATGGCAAAAAAGCCCTGAGCGGCCTTCAGCGTTCCGGTCATGAATCAATACCAGCTCAAGCCTTCTTCCTCACTACTAATAGTAACTATCGCCCTGTATATCCTGTTTACGTTTGGTTTACTGATATTTTATGAATTTGACTGGATTTCCGCATTATTGTTGATGCTGGCTGGGCTGTTGAGTTACACCGCATTTAAAGATTATTCCCAGGCGGAAAAAGCCAACGAAATACTGGCGCTAATCCCATCGACCGGTACTGTCGAACATGAAATCGATGGGCAAAGTCGACAATTCGAAACGTTTAAGGTCTATACTAATCGTTGGTCGGTAGTCCTGAAGTCAACAAATCGTGGGTACCGACAGAGTTTAGTTTTTATACCGGATCGGTTTAATTCGAAACATGAATACCTCGATTTCAGATATCGGTTAATACATTTAAAGCAGGACGTTAATGCTTGTTAAGTTAGACAAAACCCGGATCGCCCATACGCCCGCGGCGCGCAGCTTCGCGAGCCTGATGGATTTGTACGAATACAATTACTTACGATTGCGTAAAATTGCCCCCGATTTGAGTATTGCCGATGAAATGGTCTCGACCGTGCCAAATCACCACGATTTATATTTGACCGTCAATGAGCGCTGTAAGTACACCACCATGCTATACATGACCTATCGCTTCGGCGAACCGGGGGATTATTTATTTGAGCCAGATTTGCGGCTCAAGGTATATCACGATGCCCGACTTGTCGAAGTACAGCAATTGTATTCCCGATCCAGAGGGTTTCTGGATATCAACGATGAAATAGAGCATAA
>JAAENK010000191.1 GCA_024224415.1 Gammaproteobacteria bacterium
ATGACATTATAATCGGGCAATTCGCTGCGGACATTTTCAAGAACGGCATGGCTGTCTTTATCCGGCACCACCGCCAGCAGCAGGGTTGCAGGGCCGAAACCGTCGGTCGCTTCATTTAAAGGAACCGCAAATCGGCGGTAGAGCTGCAAACGCCTTTCAAAATCAGCATTCCCCCGGTTTGATCGAAAATAGCTGAACATGTGATTGTCGGGTATGGTTTGGTGAATCATAAAGTCGAGTCGCTGGGACTTAAGAATTTTGCAGGCTCGTTTCACTTCATGGGGTTCCAAACTAACTCTGCGGACAATTTTACCTCCTGCATGATGCAGGATACCTGCACCCATGGAGAAAATTACGAAATCAACCGGCAGGTCCTTCAAGGCGATCGTGTTGAAAGAATACAAGGACCGGCCGGTGGCGATGGTTCGTATGATACCCAATTCGCCGAGCTGTCCGAGGGCATCGAGATCGATGCTCGAAAATGCTCGATCCGAACGCAGCAGTGTGCCGTCGAGATCCATGATAAACAATCCCCGCGGCTGTCTGCCTTTCGGTGCCTCGGGAAGTTGATGGTCTATGGAAATAATCATTTTCTACAATATAAGAAGAGGTACTACCCGGTGTCAATTGAAATTGCAATGGCGGAATTAATTTAATCTCACAGCACTACCTTTATCGATCCGAATTAGGATAACTTATTGAAATATTACATATATCAT
>JAAENK010000192.1 GCA_024224415.1 Gammaproteobacteria bacterium
GGCAATGGCGGTGGCGGTGCCGATACCGATGCTGACATTGACATAAACTTCCTTACCTTTTAAAAAGAAGGGTTGTTGTAAACTCTCGATCAACTTTTGTGCAACACTTTCCGCCTGCCCGCGGGTGGTTGGCTGGGGTAACAATAACATGAATTCATCACCACCAAGTCTGGCAAGGGTATCGCCTGTTCTAATCTCAACCTTAAGTCGTGTAGCGACTTCAACTAACAGCTGATCACCAACAACATGACCAAAACTATCATTAATAAGCTTAAAGCGATCCAGATCAAGAAACATTACTATTAGCGTTTCGCTGGTTCTGCTGGCCTGTTTTATCGCCAAATCCAGACGATCCAGCAGCATGGCCCGATTGGGTAATTTAGTGAGAATGTCGTGATAGGCCAGGTAGGTAACCAATTTCTCGGCCTTTTTTCTACTCGAAATATCACGCGCGACACCATAAGTACCCTGATAAGTACTCACTTCCTGGCTCCCGTTTGAATTGACCGTATAAACCCCGATTGAGTTAAGTTCAACGGGACAGGTTGGGACTTCAAAGGGCTTCGATGGTTCTGAAAGATGACATTTCAGTTCAATTTCAATCGTTCCTTTCGAACGAGTCTCACGACGACGTTCATTGAAAAGATACTCTGCCTTCAACCTGTCTTCTTCGACGACAAACTCACTGTAATGCTTGCCTAGTAAGTCAGTCTTGTCATAACCAAGAAGCCTGGTGACACTATCATTTACATAGCAAAAATTACCTTCCAGGTTCAAAATATATATGAGATCAGGAGAGTTATCGACCATGTAACGATGCAGCCTTTCAGAATGGGCCAATCGCTTCTGGATCAATTCTTTTTCGTCTTCTACGCGTAATTTATCTAAAGCATTGCGAATGGCATGCTCAAGTTCATCGAAGCTGTAGGGCTTCCTGAAAATATCGTAAGCACCGAGTCGTACGGCATCGGTAACCTTGTTAATGGATGTTTCGCCACTAAGTACAATTACAATAGTTTGTATATTTTTCTCTCTTATATATGCCAAAACGTGATCACCCGATTTTCTCGGCATATTCAAATCAAGAATGATGATATGAAATTGTTGCCTCTGTATCAGTGAAATGGCAACTTCACCATCTTCCGCCTGAACAATATCTGGCCACTGTCTCTGTAACAGTGTAACCAGGCTTTCTCGAGCGCGGTAATCATCATCTACCACAAGAAAAGAAATCGGCTTATCGTCGGATTGAGCTTTTTCTTCAAATGTTATCGATGTTATATCCATGGTATTAATCTCCTGTTTACTTTGTTAATAACGCTGGAATCGACACTTCAAATGAAGCGCCCCCAAATTCGTTTTCCATGTACTTTATCTGTCCATCGAAATGATCAATAATTTCAGCTACCACAGAAAGACCCAATCCTCGGCTGGTACCTTCCTTTCCACTGGTTAAAGTAGAAAAAAGCTGTTGTCGCATAATTTCATCAATACCTCCGCCTTTATCAGCAATACAGAATTGGGCGAAAATCAAACCGTCAATATTCACAAAATGATGGCTTGAAACCGTAATCAAAGCATTTTTGTTTTGTGCCTCAATCGCATTCTTCACTAAATTAAGTACGATCTGGCGTAAAGCGTCCCTGGTAATTTTAATTTCACAGTCTGACTGATCCAGATCCCATTTAATCTCGACTTTTTCGGTATTACCAATAGATTTCACATAAAATGGGATACACTTTTCCAATTCTTCGTTTAGAAATACGGGATCGGCATTGATGCTTTCCGTATCCTTGAAATTTAATACAATGTTTCTAATCCTCCCCAGTTCTTCCTTTAATATATCAATTTCTCTGGAACTCGCTGACTCATCGCCATCTGGATTTGAATTGCCCTTGATAATGTCAATATAATTTCCAATAACACTCAAAGGATTGCTGATTTCATGAATCAATTTGCTTATATCTTTTTGCTCCTGTTCTTCATTTACATCCCTTTTGAACGCCTGACGCCGTAATGTCTGAGTATTATTCAGCCAACTGGTAGCATTACTTTGCAGATAACCGGTAATAAAATTAATCTGGTTTGCCAAATAGCCTTTTTGCACCATATTCGAACCAATAATGACGGTACCAATGACCTGATCGTCAGAACCAAGGGGTATGCTAAGCGCGATATCATGTTTCAACCGCCTCAGTATCTGGCGATCAGATGGTGGGGTTATATCCCCATACATTTGCTCGGGCTCAACCCACAGGTAACGTTTTTCCTGAAAACTTCTAACAAATTTACTTTCTTTGTTATTAACAGAAAATTGACTGGCTGGTTGAACACCGTTTACTTCGTAAAGGGTTAATAAATCCGGAGTTTCTGCATTGGGGAATAATAAAACTACATCCGAAATTGAAAATACAAGCTGCAAGTCCTGTGCAATCTTTAACAGCAGGCTTCTCGGGGAATCGACAGGCTTTGAATGAATCTCATTCGAATAAATCACACTCATCAGTGAAGCATCCCTGATTTTCCTGCCGAGTTTGATAGATTCCTGTTCTATGTCGTTTAGAAATATGTGCTGGGTGAAATTTCCAGCCTGTAACGAAACACCAAGCCTTGCCGTTATTTGTGACACTTCACCCTGCACACGTACATAAATCTCTTTTAATTGTTCTTCATCTACTAGCGCTGAATGCCAATTATCATCGGCTAAACCAAAACGACTCCAGTACCAGCCAATTTGGCCCGCCTCGGCCACAATCTGGCATAGCATGTCACAGCCTTTCAACTGATCTTCATCCTCGTGATGGAAACGTATAGCATCAGCAATGGAAGGATTCAGGCTGGACCACCGTTCTACTATGCAGGCACCCAGTTCAGAATGATTGACACCGAACCTATGAATCTCTTTGCGGACTAATTCATCCTGTTTTTCTTCATCCAGGATATCGCGATATTGCCCATGGAATTTTGTATCTAATACAATTTGTCCGAAATGAAGTAGTAGTCCAGCGAGGTATGCATCATGCGTTTGCTTATAATTTGTAGCCTCAGCGATCGCCTGGGCAAACACAGCGCAATATAGCGAGTCCACCCAGGTATTACATACTGTTTTTTTCCGAGTATTAATTAGCCCTGCAAAAAGTTGCTGTATTGACGATGTCAGCACCATCGTTTTTACCTGATCCAGACCAATTAAGCCTATCGCCTGCTGCAAATTGTTGATAGGTTCACTAATTTCAAATGCCGCTGTATTGGCCGCCATTATTAATTTGCTGGTGAGGACGGCATCAATACCAATTATATAAGCTAGATCACCAATTGAGCTGTTTGGGTCACTACAGATATCAAGCAACTGATTGAATACCTGAGGGGGACTAGGTAACCAACCAATTTCCACTGATTCCATGATAGATTTTGGTGAACCACCTAGTTCAAGCATTGCTCATTTATATAGTTATTGGTTTAGTAACCCATGAGGGCACCGCTAATATACTATATTTCGATAAATATTTGTCCCTAATTGCTTGCCTGTGATCCTGGGGTCAATTTCAAGCCTTGACCGAAAGTGCTGCAGTGGCTTTAGATTACGACTTTAAACTTTCAGTCTAAAGCGCTGAATTTTTCCTGATGGTGTTTTTGGTAACGCATCGACCAAAACCACTGAACGGGGATATTTGTAAGGGGCAATAGTTGCCTTCACATGATCTTTCAATCGCACTATGATTTCTTCCGATTGAGGAACGCCTTCCGCTAAAACGATATGAGCCTGCACCACTTCTCCACGTTCTTCATCGACAGCACCGATTACTGCGCATTCCAACACATCCGGATGGGCTAATAAGGCTGCTTCCACCTCGGGGCCTGCAATGTTGTAGCCGGAAGATACAATCATATCGTCGCTACGGGCGAGAAAATGAAAGTGGCCATCTTCGCTTTGCATAAAAGAGTCACCGGTAAGGTTCCAGCCATCTTTAACATATTTTGTCTGGCGTTCATCGTCCAGGTAGCGACAACCTGTTGGCCCACGCACCGCGAGACGACCTGTGGCACCACAGGGCACTTCATTCATGTTGTCATCTACCAGTTTCACTTCATAACCAGTGACTGGTTTTCCGGTACAGGCAGGCTGTGAATCATCAAAGCGGTTAGAAATAAATATATGCAGCATTTCGGTGGCGCCAATACCATCCAGCATGGGTTTGCCTGTTTTCTGTTTCCAGGCATCGTAAATTGGTGCGGGCAACGTCTCCCCTGCTGATACCGCTGCGCGTAGCGATGAAAGGTCAGCACCCTCATCCATTGCTGTAAGCATGAAGCGATATGCGGTCGGAGCCGTAAAACAAATCGTAGCTTTGTAAGTTTCGATTATTTCAATCATATTAACGGGTGATGCATCCTCCAGTAAGGTCGCAGCCGCCCCAAAGCGAAGTGGGAAAATGGCCAACCCGCCCAATCCAAAGGTAAATGCCAACGGTGGCGAGCCGACGAATACATCCTCATCGCTAACCTGGAGTACTTCTTTGGCATAACCATCAGCGATAATCAGCAGGTCGCGGTGAAAATGCATGGTTGCCTTGGGTTCACCGGTGGTGCCCGAAGTAAAACCAAGCAGCGCTACGTCATCACAACCCGTCTTGACTGCGTCGTAAGTTACTGGCTTGTCGAGCGCGGCAATGTCGAGTTCAGCTTCGTGATTGGCGGTACCATCGAAACCGACGACTTTTTTCAGGTATTGACTTGATTTGGCACAGGTTTCGATATCTTCGAGCAAACGTACGTCACAAAGCGCTAGTGAAATCTCCGCTTTATCGACAATTTTCGACAACTCCCCGGCCTTGAGCATTGACATGGTATTGACTACCACCGCACCCACCTTGGTGGCGGCCAGCCAGCAGGCAACCATGGCTGGATTATTCGCCGAGCGAATCATTACACGATGGCCTGGTTTAACGCCGTAGTCCTCAACCAGAACGTGTGCAATGCGGTTGCTCCAGTCGGTGAGCTCTTTATATGTGCGCCGCCGACCATTGCCAATCAGCGCGGTATGATCACCGAATCCACGTTCAACCATCCTGTCGGTGAGTTCAACTCCTGCGTTTAATATTTCGGGGTATTCAAATCCATCAAGGATAAATTCAGGCCATTGATCCTGAGGGGGAAGATTGTCACGGGCAAACATATCTAAATGTGCGGATAAACCTAACATATCAATCTCTCGTCTAAGGGTTTGCCAAACCAAACCCTTCATTTCTTTTTCGAGTAGTGCAGCAATGATATCATGACTGGCAAGATGAACCCGGTTTCAGTCGACATCATTGGTGATATTGCCCTGGTTACTATCGCCAACCCGCCCGTCAATGCGCTATCTCAGACTGTCAGGGCAGGATTACTTGACACCATTGAAAACATTGACAAAAACCGATCCATCCTCGCAGCCGTTTTGATTTGTGATGGCCGGACTTTTATCGCAGGCGCGGACATTACCGAGTTTGACAAACCATCGATAGAACCGCACTTACCCGACCTCATTGACCGGCTTGAATGCTCAACCAAACCCTGGGTCGCGGCAATACACGGTAATGCACTCGGTGGTGGTCTTGAAGTTGCGCTAGGTTGTCATTACCGTATTGCCGACTTTTCATCAAAGCTCGGCTTCCCAGAAGTCAAGCTTGGCCTAATACCCGGTGCTGGGGGAACGGTAAGGTTGCCGCGCATCGTTGATAGCGTTAATGCTGTTTCGCTGGTGGCGGGCGGCAAACCGATAAAAGCGCAACTAGCAGCCGAGTGGGGACTAGTGGATCTATTAGTAGAAGATAATCTTAAGCGCGACGCATTGAATTTTGCTCAACAAATAGCCAGCCTGCCGCTGCCTGAACCGGCGTCTAAACGACCCCTGATCAATAAACTGACTGCGGATGACTGGGAAGCGGTTCTCTCACCTGTCAGTAATAAGGCGCACGGTCAGATTGCCCCGGTACGAGCTGCCGAAACGATTCGAAATGCAGTGGAAAAACCAGCAGACGAAGCTTTTGCCGCCGAGCGTAATCTATTCTCCGAATTGAAAAATAGCGACCAGTCAAGGGCCCTGCGTTACCTGTTTTTTGCAGAAAAAAGCGCCTCAAAAATATCGGGCTCAAGCAGTGTTGATTTCATGCCTGTCGAGTTAGTCGGTGTTATTGGTGGCGGCACAATGGGCACCGGAATTGTGACCGCACTATTATTGTCTAACCACTCGGTGATTATGATTGAGCGCGACGAAACCGCACTCGAAAAAGGTAAGGCCACAGTATTATCTTATCTGCAGAATAGCCTCAAACGTGGTTTGATTAATGCTGCTAAACACGCTCGATTGATAACCAGTCTGACCGGTAGCATAAAATATAAAGCCCTGGCTAATGCAGACTTAGTCATCGAAGCAGTATACGAAGATATGGACATGAAACTCGATGTGTTTTCGAAACTAGATACGGTAATGAAACCCGACGCTATACTCGCAACCAACACTTCGTACCTCGACGTAAAGCGCATTGCTGCATCGACTAAAATTCCAGCCCGCGTGGTTGGTCTGCACTTTTTTTCACCGGCGCATATCATGAAACTGCTGGAGATAATTCGCACCGACAGTGTCACAGCCGAGGTATTGTCCAGCTGTTTTCTATTCGCAAAGAGATTAGGAAAAATTGCCATTCCCGCAGGAGTATGCGAGGGCTTTATCGGCAACCGCATCATGTCCGCCTATCGCCGCGAATGCGAGTACATGCTTGAAGACGGCGCACTGCCACAGGAAATAGACGACGCAATGGTTGCATTTGGATTTCCGATGGGTATTTTTGCGATGCAGGATCTAGCCGGCCTAGATATCGCCTGGGCAATGCGTAAACGTCAGGCAGCGACGCGCAATTCGAATACTCGATATGTTGCAATTGCCGACCGTCTATGTGAGATGGGCAGGTTTGGTCGTAAGACTGGTAGTGGCTGGTATCGCTATGACAATACAACCGACACTGTTGTCGAAAAAATCATTCTGCAGGAATCGGCACTAAAGGGCATTCAGCGTAAATCCATTTCTGCCGAAGAAATTATTGAACGGATTTTGAATACCATGCGAAATGAAGGTAGTAAAATTCTCGCTGAAAAAATTGCCAACCGGTCGGAGGATATCGATGTTGTTATGGTAAATGGCTATGGCTTTCCGCGTTGGCGAGGCGGGCCGATGTTTACTGGCAAAAACCTAATTCCGTAACCGATAGCCCGTCTTAAACATCCACCAGACCAGTAACAAACAGGCCAGTAGAAATACTGTGATCATCGCCAGGCTCACGCCGACACTGACGTCGGCGACTTCAAAGAAACTCCAGCGGAATCCACTAATCAGGTATAGCACCGGATTAAACAGGGTTACCGTCTGCCAGGCTGGTGGCAGCATGTTGACCGAATAAAAACTGCCCCCAAGAAACACTAGCGGCGTGATCACCAACATCGGGATTAATTGCAGTTTTTCAAAATTTGTCGCCCACAGGCCGATGATAAAACCGAACAGGCTGAAGGATACACAAGTCAGCACCAGGAATGCCACCATCCATACCGGGTGCGCAATATTGAGGTCGACGAACGCGTTCGCTGTTATCAGGATGATGGTGCCGACGATGAGTGATTTCGATGCCGCTGCGCCAACATAACCCACCATAATTTCAAAAAATGAAATCGGTGCGGACATGACTTCGTAAATGGTGCCGGTGAATTTAGGAAAGAAGATGCCAAACGAGGCATTAGAAATGCTTTGCGTCAGTAGCGATAACATCACCAACCCGGGAACGATGAATACTGCGTAGGGCACACCATCGATTTGCTGAATACGCGACCCTATTGCCGCACCGAACACGACAAAATACAGAGAGGTTGATATCACCGGCGAGGCAATAGTTTGCAACAACGTATACCAGGCGCGCAGCATTTCGTATTTGTATATGACTCTTATAGCTTGATAGTTCATGTTTTTGTCTTTACCAGTTTGACAAAAATTTCTTCCAGCGAACTCTGGCTGGTTTTTAAATCCTTCAATAATAGACCCGCTTCATGCAACGCCTGCAATAACGCCGTGATGCCGGTACGCTCACCACCGGTGCTGTAAGTGTAAGTTAATTGCAAGCCATCGTCTGATATTTCCAGATCGTATTGTTGCAGACTATCGGGTAATTTTTCCACAGCCTGTTTCAATTCCAGCACCAGTTGCTTTTTGCCGAGATCACGCATTAAATTCTGCTTATCATCCACCAGCAGCAGCTCACCACCGCTAATGATACCGACACGGTCGGCAATCTCTTCGGCCTCTTCGATATAGTGCGTGGTGAGGATGATGGTTACGCCTGATTCATGCAGCCGGCGCACCAACTGCCACATATCCTTGCGCAGCTCGACATCCACCCCGGCCGTGGGTTCGTCCAGAAACAGTATGCGCGGTTCGTGCGACAACGCTTTGGCGATTAACACCCGTCGCTTCATGCCACCAGATAACTCCCGAAGCTCGTTGTTTTTTTTATCGTACAGCGAAAGATCTTTAAGCAACTGTTCGAGATAAGTCGGGTTGGGTTTCTTACCGAATAAACCACGGCTGAAATTCACCGTATTCCACACCGTATCGAAAGCGCCCAGGGTCAGTTCCTGCGGCACCAGGCCGATTAAATCACGGGTTATGCGGTAATCCTCGAGTATGTCGTGTCCGGCAACTTTTACCGACCCTTCGCTTCCAGCTACAATACCGCAGATAATCGAAATCAAGGTAGTCTTCCCCGCGCCATTCGGTCCCAGCAGCGCCAGGATCTCACCATCATAAACATCGAGATCGATGGCTTTTAACGCATGGTGTCCGCTCTCGTAAGTTTTCGAGAGATTTGAAATATTGATTATGGTTTGCATAGAGGCATTGAAGATGTGGCTTAAACGATTAAAATCAAGTTACCATAATTAGAGAAATCCGTATGACTACTTTTCAACTACATGCCGAACCTTTACAGGATAGCTGGCTAGATGCCTACGGTCATCTCAACGAAGCTTATTACCTGCTGCCATTCACCA
>JAAENK010000193.1 GCA_024224415.1 Gammaproteobacteria bacterium
ACGGTCAATGGTTTTAGCCGCAGACTGGGTATGCAGCGTACCAAATACAACGTGACCCGTTTCGGCAGCTTCAAGTGCCAACTTTATGGTTTCAAGGTCACGAAGCTCACCAACCAGGATTATATCGGGGTCTTCACGAAGCGCTGAACGCAAGGCCTCGTTAAAACCGTGGGTATCACGATGAACCTCACGCTGGTTAACCAAACATTTCTTTGACTCATGCACGAATTCTATCGGATCCTCGATGGTCAAAATATGCTCGTATTTATTCTCGTTAATATAATCGATCATCGCAGCAAGCGTAGTCGATTTACCAGAACCAGTAGGCCCAGTAACCAACACTAAACCTCGAGGCGTTACAGCAATATCTTTAAAGACCTGCCCCATACCTAAATCTTCCATCGTCAAAACTTTAGATGGAATCGTACGGAAAACCGCGCCAGCGCCGCGGTTTTGGTTAAATGCATTTACACGGAAACGAGCAACACCTGGCACTTCAAACGAGAAGTCAGTTTCTAGAAATTCTTCATAATCCTTACGCTGACGGTCATTCATAATTTCATAAATCAAACTATGAACTTCTTTATGCTCCATCGGTGGCAAGTTGATTCGGCGTACATCACCATCAACACGAATCATCGGCGGCAAACCTGCTGATAAGTGTAAATCCGAAGCCCCTTGCTTGGCGCTGAACGCCAGTAACTCAGTAATATCCATTGCGATCCTCAGCGATTTTTATGTCTTCCGGCAGCTTTTTGTTATTATGCGCCGCACGTTAATAGTCAAAAACTTCATAATCCTATCGATGCAGG
>JAAENK010000194.1 GCA_024224415.1 Gammaproteobacteria bacterium
CTGAATAAATTTTTCCCATCGGCATCAAGCAAACTTAAGTGTAAATGCAAGCCACTGCCAGCCTCGGCAATGTATGGCTTGGCCATAAAGGTCGCCTGCATATCGTGCTTTTGAGCGACCGCATTAATCACGCGCTTCAGCAACACTGCATCATCGACAGCCTGCATGATGTCCTGGCCATAATCTAAATTCACTTCAAACTGGCCAGGTGCATATTCAGCGATCACAGCGTCAGCGGGTATATTTTGCGAACGTGCAATTTCAATTACATCACGGATAAAGAAGTCATAATCATCAAGGTCGCGCATAGAGTAAACTTGCGTCGACGTCATACGCTGACCAGACACTGGCGACAAGGGAGCTTGCAGCTGACCATCATAAGTACGTTGTTTATCAATCAGGTAAAATTCGAGTTCTAGAGCAACACCCGCTTTATAGCCATGCGAATGGAAACGTTCAACAGCTCGCTTTAAAACATGCCGGGGATAAATCGACAAGGGCTGACCATCGAGTTCAAACATATCACAGAGCACTTGCGCTCTATCACCTCCCTCGTGCCAAGGTGCAAGTTGCAATGTGCCAAGTACCGGTCGACAAATGCGATCCGAGTCGCCGGTTTCGATACCTAACATGGTTTCATCGACCGTCGCGCCAGTTGCATCTAAACCAAGAACAGATTGAGGTAAGCAGAAGCCAGATTCATATATTTTTTCAAGTAAAGAGCGTTCAACGCGCTTCC
>JAAENK010000195.1 GCA_024224415.1 Gammaproteobacteria bacterium
AAAAGGTGAATGGATTTTATTTTTGCACGCCGACAGTTACCTGCCCACAAACTGGCGAACCAACATTAGCAAAACCCAACAATGGGGCTTCTTTCCGGTCAGGCTTAGCGGCAGCTACTGGCTATTGCGCTTAGTCGAATATGCCATGTGTCTTCGTTCTAGTTTTACCGGTGTCGCCACGGGGGATCAGGGTTTATTTTTTAGGCAATCTTTTTTCAGAAAGCTGGATGGCTTTGCCAATATCCCGATCATGGAAGACATCGCCATTAGTAAGAAAGCCCGCCGACAGATTAAGCCCGACATTGCCAGCTCGGCTATTGTGACTTCCAGCCGCCGCTGGGAACAACATGGCATTTGTAAAACAGTGTTGCAGATGTGGCGACTGCGATTGGCTTACTGGCTTGGAGTCAGGCCAGAGCATTTGCACCGCATTTATTACCCAAACCATTGCCAGTAACCCAACCATGCCACTCATTCAGGTATTTGCCAGGCCACCTGTCGCGGGCAAAGTCAAAACACGCCTGATCCCTGACCTCGGTGCGGATAAAGCAACTGCGGTTTATCGCTATTGCCTGAGGCAAACGCTCAACTTGCTGAAATCGTCGAAACTGGACTTTGAGATATGGCTAAGCGAAGCGGGTACCGACCCAATATTCACTCAACATAGCTACCAGCTTCAACAGGGTGCCGACCTCGGTGCACGTATGTACCACGCCCTGTACCATCGACTTAGCAGCCACCCGCATGATTCGGTAATCTTGATCGGCACCGATTGCCTCGATTTGAATCACAACCACTTCACTGCCTCAATTGATGCTCTGAAGACCTACGATCTGGTTTTGTTACCCTGTTTTGACGGCGGTTTTGCCATGATTGGTTGTCGTAAAATCGAACCATCGATATTCGCTGGTGTCGAATGGGGTAGCAGGCAGGTGCTGCAACAAACCCTGCGTAATGCCAAAGCCCTCGACTATAAAACACGTATACTTGAAACCGTGCGAGATATTGATACGCTGAGCGACCTCAACCACTACCCGGCGCTACGCAAGCTGGTCGACAATATTTAATGCTGTATTCCCTGTTAAAGCCAATTCTGTTTGCGGTCGATGCTGAACTGGCGCACGAAATCACACTGGAAATGCTCAACCAGTTCCGCGTGCTAGTGCCACAAACCCGAATCGAGAAACCCGTTAAGGTAATGGGACTGGAATTTACAAACCCGGTTGGCCTGGCCGCCGGACTCGATAAAAATGCCGACTATCTGGCAGGGCTAAGCAAACTCGGATTTGGCTTTATCGAAGTCGGCACAGTCACGCCAAAACCACAGGATGGAAACCCCAAGCCTCGCTTGTTCCGTTTAATTCGGCATCAAAGCATTATCAATCGCATGGGCTTTAACAACAAAGGCGTCGACTACCTGCTCCGTCAGATTCCACCACAACCACGCCCTTATGTGCTTGGCATCAATATTGGTAAAAACCTGAGCACCGCGGTCGACAATGCTTTGTCAGATTATCGAAGTTGTTTTGAAGCAGTGTACACGCAGGCCGACTACATCAGCATCAACGTTTCATCACCCAATACACCGGGTTTACGGCAATTGCAAAATGAAGATGCATTGCGGAGCTTGCTCAAGGGTCTCGATGAAACCCGTAAAGCAATGGAAGACCTGCATCAACTTCACAGGCCTGTGGCGTTGAAAATTTCTCCCGACCTGGATGACCGGACTATTCCTGAAATCGCTGATATCCTGCAAAACCAACGCATCGATGCACTGATAGCCACCAATACCACACTCGATAGGTCAAAGGTCAAAGGTCACCTGCTGGAGACACAAGTTGGTGGGTTGAGCGGCAAGGCGGTGAAGGACCGATCCAGACACGTGCTGCAGGCATTTTATCGGCAATTAAATGAGGATATTCCTATCATTTCAGTCGGTGGAATATCTACACCGGAAGAAGCCCAGCTGCGCCTGGACATGGGCGCAAGCCTCGTGCAAGTATACAGCGGCCTGATCTATCATGGCCCGTCACTCGTTGCAGATATAGCCAGATCGTTAAAAGTTAACTGATTTCGGTCTGGCAGCCTTCACGTAGTCTGCCGATATCAAAACTGTAATAAAAACTTTATATCTCTGACGCTTCAGCTTCAGTCATATCACGATGGATCATCCGCTACCATGGACGTATTCGACACCTCGAACCCATCGTAAACGCCTGCGCGCAACTGGCCAATATCCTGCAGGACAAGAGTACCCTGAAAACCCTGTACAATTTAATGACACAGGTAGCAGATAGTTGCACTTCCGAAATTCAGCAAGATCTGGAATCGGGTAACCAGTTACTTCCCTGGCGCCTGTTGCACATCAAAGGCAGCATTGTTGCAACGCGGACCCATGATCCCGAGATCATGAAAAACGCGTTTGACGAGTTACTGGCTTACCTGCCCCACGAAGCCGATAACTTTCTCGCCGAGGGCATAAAAGGAATGGATGCTTTGGATTACCCAGCACATGTACGCAATTTAATGGAATTTAATCATTTGCAGAAACCATCGGTTAACGTACACTAACTTAGTACTCGAGACGTACCTGGTAGCCCGCAAACTTTCGGATATTGATCACACCGCTATCGAGTATCAAATACTGCCCCTTGATCGCCTTTAGTCGACCCACCACCATTGAATTTTTATCAAAATTAAAGCTTGTTACTTTTTGCGGATATTCCAGTGCGGGATAATGTAGCGATACATGAGAGTCCTGTCTGGCTATAACCTCTATATCGACCCGGACATCTTCGCTTAAAGCATCCTCCACCTCGGGCCAGCAGGATTTAAAAGACTGATATAAATCGAGATCATCGACTTCATTTTTAAGCATGGTGCGCCAATTGGTTCTATCGTTAACATGCCGCTTAAAAGCCGTTTCTACCAAACCCGAATGATAACGGCTGGATACCCGCAGTATGGCCAGGGCCTGCACCGCGCCCTGATCTATCCAGCGATTGGGTATTTGTGATTCTCGTGTAATACCGACTTTAGCTCCAGAGGTGTTCGCCAGGTAAATCACATGTGGTTTCATACAATACGACAAGGCCCAGTCAGGTTCACGGCAAGTACCCAGGTGGTAATGACACTTTTCTGGTGAGACCATACACATATCGCACTGCGCCAGACTGCTAAAACAGGGGTAGCAGAAACCCTGGTTAAAGCTTTTCCTGGTGATGCGTCTGCAATTAATGCATTCGATGTTTTGTAAATATTTAAGTTGAATTGACTGGCCAATCAAATCATTCAGGCTAATAGTTTCACCCGAGAGTTCTAGTCTGTACTGCACCGGTGACTCAAGCGCCACATGCATCTTATGTAGGTGG
>JAAENK010000196.1 GCA_024224415.1 Gammaproteobacteria bacterium
AATACCGATTCGGTAGATCCCTCTGCCAAATACTCGTCTGTATCCAGCATTATGCCGACATCGAATCCGCGCTGCGCCGCCTCTTTACGCGCCAAATAGGCATTCAGGTAGTGGGAACATGCCTTAGCCTCCACAGGGACCGTTCTGGGATCATTTTTGCGCCATTTACTCAAACAAACAGCAACCGGTTCACTGCTGTCCAGTCGCATATCCTCGTTTTCGGACACGGTAAATATTGCCAGGTCTGTTTTTGTGCTGGGTAATAGTCCGATCAGCATTTCCTCGCTCCAATAAGCCAGTATCTTCACGAGACCGCGATCGACTTTGTTTTTTAGCACCGTTTCCGATACCGCTTTGGCGATTTCCTGCCTCGAATAGCGTAAATCCATTTCCAGAAGCTGAGCACTGTTCAATAGACGGTCAAGATGGGCCGTCATCCGGAAAGCTGCCTGGCCTTGCGGACCTGAATGGATGCGGAAAATTTCGAATATGGCACTCGCCCTTGAAAAGGAATGTGATAATAGCGGTACGTTAGCCGCCGCTCCTGGGATGAAATCCCCATTTAACCAGACCATCATTTCCGGTGTCATCTTTGTCTCCAATTATGTGCGCATAAAGGTTAGGTTTATTCAAGATACTTCAATCCCCGATAGATGGCCAAAATCGAAAGTGCATCTACAATTTTGGCCGTATCGATCATTTCCATGATATCGGTGATTTTAAATTGTTCGACGCTGATGATTTCGTCTGCATCGAGCTTTTGAGCTGTTGGGATCAAGCCTTTTGCCAGATAAATA
>JAAENK010000197.1 GCA_024224415.1 Gammaproteobacteria bacterium
AGGTTGTGCCTGAATCTGTGGGATTTGGCTATTATTACCCCCCATCATCGGGTTCATGCCACCCATCATCGGGTTCATCGCACCCATCATTGGATTCATGCCTCCCATCATTGGATTCATGCCTCCCATCATCGGGTTCATCGCACCCATCATCGGGTTCATCGCACCCATCATCGGGTTCATCGCACCCATCATCGGGTTCATCGCACCCATCATTGGATTCATGCCTCCCATCATTGGATTCATGCCTCCCATCATTGGATTCATCCCACCCATCATTGGCGTCATGCCCATCATCGGGTTCATAGTCATCATGTTATTGTTGGGCATGTGGTTCATCATTGCATTCGGCATTGCCTGCACGCCATGCTTTTGCAATTCTGTCTGCTCATGGCAGGCCAGACAGCCTGTTTGCATATTCTGGCCACTGCCGATATCGGCCATTAGTTTCTGCCACACTGCCGGATCCATGGCTTTCTTAATGGCTGGTGATTGTTCGACCGGTTTGCTAGCGGTGGTATCAGCCAATACACTTAGCGAAGCCGTCAGTATTAACAGACCTGCGATTGATTTACAGAATTGCATAATGATTTACCTCTAAAAATCGCCGGTAGCGGCGCCTTCCATAATGTAGTGTAAAGCCTCACGAATTCGATTTGCTTCTTCGCGTAATTTTTTATCAAGTACACTATTCGGGTTTTGTGAAAAGTTCAGCCAGTTGACATTCCAGTCTAGCGTCATCACCCACAGTTTGCCTTCAGCATCTTCCAATAAGGCTATACGACAGGGCAAATAAATTACAAATTCGGGCGCATAGTCGAGTATACGACGCGCCACCATGGCATCACAAAAATGAAAAATTTCTACCCGAGGAGCCGACTTGCCGGTGATCGCCTCGACGTCTTTATACAATGGGCTGTGGCCAACAAATTTAAAATTTACTTCATTAGCACGTAGTTTCATCGATTCTATTGCATCGTCGAAGGAAACATCTTCGGCTACTTCCATTTTATCCGCCATAATAGAAACCATATCGCGCATCGATAACGGACTCATCATCATCATGGTTTGATAAAGGTTACGCTTGGCTTCGTCGGAAAGAATCCCACTGACGGTGTTGGCTTTAAAATCCCGCTCTGACTGAGCCGGAAACATTGGTACCTGGAGTGCAGGCACCTGCTCTACCGAAGCATTCGCGCCTTCTTTCATGCCCAACATCATATTGGTGTCCATAGCCCGCAACATGGCGTCGAGAATACCAAAGCGCGTGGCTTCATCCATCGGTACACTCATGAAATGTTGCGCCATCATGTTCATCCATTGAAAGCTCATCCAGTGATTTTGCATCGCCAGTTGCTGATTTGTCGCAACTGCCGCAGTAGATTGTCCACCGATACCGAATAGCAACAGAAATAAAAATATTGTTTTTCTAAATATCATTTATTTACCCATCATTTATGCAGTCGCCAGGATTCAACGACTTGTGTTTTATAAGTCTTCCAGCCGCCGCAACTTATTCGGTAGAAAATGCATATCCGCCAGCACAGTAATGAATGCATCCAGCGATGACCTCTCGTCGTGCAGCATACGGTAGTACTGATATTTCATCGTCATCATGCTGGATACGACTATCGCGGCAATTGAAACAAAAGAGCCTAGCGCCATGGTAGAAAAGCCGGTGATGCCCTGACCGATGGTGCAACCCAATGCCAGTACGCCACCTATACCCATGAGTATGCCACCAATAATATGTCGGAAAAAATCATCCCAGGCCACAAACCATTCGAGCCGCACACGGCGAAAAATCAATGTGTAGAGAAACGAGCCTGTTATCACACCGGCCAGCAATACCACGCCCATGGACAGGTAGGTAAATTCAAAACCCCGATAGACGTACTGTGCCAAATGCGCAGTAGGACCAATAAAGGTTACCGATTGCGCACCCGTTGCATAGGGTGGCTCATCCATGAAGTCAATTTCTTCGATCAATACCTGACCTTCAGGACCTGCGGTTAAATACCAGCCTAGCAGCGCCAGGCCTCCGATGATGATGCCGGTAATAATGAGCAGCTTCTCCTTGCGAAACTCGGGCGACATGAAGACCCACACCAGCTGTACACCACCAACTGTGAGCGGAACCATCAAACGTAATAAATCCGTGTCCTCAAGCCCGGTCATGACTGCAACGACACTGGCTATATCCTGCCCACTAGCGCCCATCTCACCGAAATCAATACTCAACGGATTCATCCACTGCAGAAATAGGTCGTAGTCAAAACTGGTGAAAAACATCAAGGCAGCACTTGAGCTAATCATCAGCAATACAACCAACGACTTCATGTTGCCTTCGCCAAGGCGAACCAGGGTTTTATTGCCACAGCCGCTGGCCAGCGACATGCCAATACCAAACATGGTGCCACCAAGCAGATGACGTAACCAGACAAAATTGCTAAAGCGATAGGGCGGTGTCGAGGTATCAACGCTGGTAGTCAAGCTCATATCAATGATACCCAAATATTCAAGCACACCGACACCGATCACTGTCAGAGCAATAGCCAGCACCCAGGAGCGCATACGGTTCAAGTCACCGAAATTCGCCCAGTCGGCGACTGCACCCATGGTGCAAAAATTCGCTTTATTCGCCAAAGCGCCAAATACCAAAGCGATGCAAAAAAACCAGATCAGGTACTGGCTGTATAACTCTAATTCCACTAAAAACTCCGGCAGGTAAGTTGCTGCAATTACGGTTCTCTAGACAAACAGATTGATATCCGATTCACCCGCAAATTCAAAGAATGTTGCCGCACCTGCATAATCAATACCGTCGATAAATTCATCGCTGCTCATATCAAAAAGATCGACCGTCATCTGGCAGGCTACTAACTTCACCTCTGCTTCAACGCAGAGACTGCGTAAGTCTTCGACGCTGGCAACGCCTTTCTTTTTCATCTTCGCCTTCATCATGCTAGTCATAATCGCTTGCATACCGGGAATTGCGGTGCCAATGACTGGAAACCATTTATCCATAGCCATCGGCATCGGCATGCCCGGATTACCGAGCGGTGATACCGCCAAATTCATATTTTTTTTGAGTAATTGCAATCCATAGAAAGTAAAAAATATCTGGGTTTCGTAACCCAGTGCTGCCGCCGTCGAGGCGAGAATAAATGGTGGATAGGCCCAGTCCAGGGTGCCTTTAGTAGCGATGATCGCTAGTTTCTTTTCAGACATAATGCCTCCGGTCGTCAGGTATGGATTACTGTGAATGAATAGCCGGTTCAGGCTTTTTTTATGTAGTAGTGATACTTGCCGTCAGCCTCGCTGCTATCGAGCAGGTTATGACCGGTCTGTTTGCAAAATGCATCAAAATCTTTCACCGACCCTGAATCGGTGGCTACCACATACAACACTTCACCTGTCTCCAGGCTATTGAGCTGTTTTCTGGCTTTTAATATTGGCAAAGGGCAATTGAGCCCAGATGCATCCAGCTTTTGATTGAATTCGGTCATCGATAAATCTCCTCGCGTCGGTGTCTAATTGCTGCGTATACGGAGCCGACTGGGGAATCAGTCTCGTACTCCGGCATCCTATGGTAAGGGCAATATGAAGAGCCCACCATATCTCATCAATTGTTGGTACAAAATTCCCCAATATGAAAGTAATACTATCTCACTTGGGGTAGATATTTTAGTTTGTACTAAATTACTTATATTCCATTACAGTTTAGCAAAAAGAAGATTTAGCAATGAATACCCAAATTGGCATAGCTTTATGCAATTCTGGCCCACCCTTCCCATATAGATATCAAAATCTGCAGACTATACCCATACAGCCTAGAAGCAAGATGTATATTAAGGTTTTATAATATACGCAGAAATTCAATAAACCACCACCACCTTTAACCTTATGAGGAATTACCAATGAAATCATTCTCAATATCAGGCATCGTTATTTTGATGTCGATAATAGTCTTCGGCAGTGTCCAGGCGGATACAACGCAACCTGATGCCGCTACCCAGGACTGGTCAAAAATGATGAGCCAGATGATGAACATGGGCGGCATGGGTGGTGGCAACACTGCGACCAACCCCATGAATGCCATGTCCAACCCAATGGGTATGATGAATCCCATGAGCATGATGAATCCAATGTCCATGATGAATCCGATGATGATGGCACCGATGATGATGGCACCTATGAGTATGATGTCACCGATGATGAATCCAATGAGCATGATGAACCCTATGGGAATGATGGGTATGGGTGGTTCATCAGGTATGGGTGGTATGATGAATCCAATGGGAATGATGGGTATGGGTAACACACAATCTGGTGGTGGACAACTTGGTGCGGCGATGATGATGAATCCACAGAACTGGATGAACCCATCAACTTACACCTACATCATGTCACCCGAAGCCATGCAAACCCGCATGAATCCGATGTCATGGATGCAAATGGCCAATCCAGGAACTTATATGCCATTGATGAATCCGAATGCCTATATGCAGACAATGAACTCGTCCATGGACCCCAACACTTATTTCAAAATGATGGGTGAAATGATGACACCGGAAGTATACGAAAAGTGGTATAGCGAGATGGGTGCGATGGCGCCACAGGTAGCGAAACCTGCTGACAGCGACGCGACGCAGCAACAGTAAGAAATTAAATCTTACAGATAAAGAAACGCCGGCTTCATGCCGGCGTTTTAGTTAGTGCCCTTCCTTACGAATACGATCCAGGCGTTTGCCTGCCAGCCGTGCCGCTGTCACTTTAGGGTAACGTTTGCGCAACTCTGAAAGCATAATCTTGGCTTTGTTGTATTGCTTTTTCTCGTAATAGGTATAACCCAGTTTGAGCATTGCATCTGGTACTTTTGTGCTACTGGGGTAACGTGATAAAACCAGTTCAAACTCGATAATGCCCTGCTCAAAATTACGCGTCACATAGTTGGCTTCACCCAACCAGTATTGTGCATTGCCGGCAAAACTACTATCCGGATATTTTTTCAGGAAACGTTTGAACTCGGCCTTGGCCTTTTTATAACGCCCCTCTTTCAAAGTGTCGAATGCTGCCTGGTAGGCGGCGTGCTCTTCGCTGTTGGTTACTGAACTGGCTGACTGGCTGGACTGAGAGCTAGTGGTAGTCGTAGTTGAAGTATCACTAATCAAACCTGCACTCGATTCAGGCGTAGTGCCAGGCGTGGGTTCGGTCGATGGGGGCTCTTCAGCAACCTGATCGAGACCGGGAACTTCCACCGGGTCGACCGATGGCGCCTGGGTAACCGCCCTGCTTTCGAGACCACGTAAACGTCGGTCAATATCCAGGTAGAGTTCACGTTGGCGCTTTTTAATTTCACCAATATCATGGCTTTGCTGCTCCAGTTCGCCTCGCAACAAACTAATTTCACTGGCCAGTTCATCTACAGTTTGCATAAGTTCGAGCATGGCTCGGTTATCCATCAAACGGCTCATCTTCTTCACATCCTGCTGGATGCTGCTCAAAACACTGGCGTTATTCTGGCTACGCTCACCCAGCACCTGGATCTGCTGAGTCAGTTGTTCCGGCGTCAATGCCTGACTTTGCGCTATAGCCGGCGAAATGCCCGCAGCGAGTAAGACAGGCACCAGGATTAGCCTGTAGTTAATTTGGCTGAGTTTCATTTTCATAATTAGTTCACACTATAAATGAGTTCGACACGGCGGTTCTTCGACCAGGCGGTTTCTTCGTGACCGAGCATGGCAGGCTGTTCTTCACCATAGCTGACGGTATCAACCTGGTCGACCGATGCGCCTTGAAACAGCAGCACACGACGCACCGATTGTGCACGCCGATCACCAAGTGCAATATTATATTCCCGGCTACCGCGTTCATCGGTATGACCTTCGAGACGTACGCTCACGTCGCCATTACCAGAGATAAAATTACCATGTGCTTCGAGTACCGCCAGGGATTCGTCGCTAATCTTGGCACTATCAAAATCAAAATAAATTGTCCGATTGGCCAATGGTGAATCTACCTGATCAAGTTTCTGCTGCGCAGTCATATTATCGTCGGCAATCGCAATCAAATCAGTGCCATCGCCGCCGTCAAGTGACGAAGTCGAACTACCATCCTGCCCTGCGAGACCACCATCGGTTTGCATGCCATCGACAGGCCCTGAATCAACCAGAATGTCTTCAGTTTGCGTGGTTTCACAGGCGGTAACAAAAACAGCGGCGAACGCCAATACATATATTTTTTTAATGGAAATTATATTTATCATATTCACCCTGCTCCGAATGATTTCATTACTGCTTGCGTTTATAAGGTCCCCACACCGGCTCACGAATATCGCCAGTCTGGTCTGAAAGTCTGTGTTTCGAACGCCCATCAACCGATACTACATAGAGTACGCCATTATCGCCCTGAGTTGAGGCGTATAACACCATTTTACCATTCGGCGAAAACGATGGGGATTCATCGAGTGCACCGCCGGTAAGCACGGTTAAATTGCCTGTTTCGCGTTCGAGTTGTGCTATTTTATATTCACCGCGTTCACCGTGCACCATGGCAATATTTTTACCATTTGGCAAGATACTGGCGGCTGAGTTATATCGCCCCTCGAAAGTTAGACGTTTTGCCTTGCCGCCAGTGGCATTAATTTCATACAACTGTGGTGTACCACTGCGATTGGAGGTGAAAATAATATGCTTGCCGTCATCGCTCCATACCGGTTCGGTATCGATACCGCGGTGTTTAGTCAGACGTTTTAGCCGTTTCGTCGATGTATCCATAACATAAACATCGGCGCCACCATCTTTGGACAATACCAACGCCAGCTTCTTACCGTCTGGAGACCAGTTGGGTGCACCATTTATACCTTTGAAACCAGAGATTTTACTGCGCTTGGCAGTGGCCAAATGCTGAATAAATATCTCGGGTCGATTATTTTCAAACGACACATAAGCCAGGGAACTACCATCGGGCGACCAACTGGGAGACATCAACGGTTTATCGGATTCAAGTACGGTTTGCGCATTAAAGCCATCGGTATCGGCAACCTGCAAAATATACTTGCGGGCCTCGTTTCGCTGTGCGCGGACATAAGCGATGCGCGTATTAAACGCACCGCGTGTACCGGTAATTTTTTCATAAATTAAATCACTGATTTCATGTGCCGAGGCACGTAGATTACGCTTCTTCGCCGGCAGACTGTAACCGATTAACTGTTTTTGCTTGAGCACGTCGAGCAACTGGAACTGAATATCGTAA
>JAAENK010000198.1 GCA_024224415.1 Gammaproteobacteria bacterium
ATTAATCCACCATATGGATGAACCTGCTGACCCATTTGGTCTGGGTGTTTACCTTGTGTCGCAGGTGGCTTCAGAGCATGTCAAAGTAGTGCTTGGTGGTGACGGTGGTGATGAAAACTTTGCCGGGTATGATCGCTATTATGGACAGCGCATGGTTGACTACTACTGCTTACTGCCACAGTGGTTCAGGAAAGGTCTGGTGCAGAAGATAACCGATCGTATTCCCGAATCGTTTGGCTACAAGAGCATGGCGCAGAAAGCCGCGTGGGTAAATGAAATGTCGCTGTTTTCGGGTGGAGACCGATACGCACAAAGCTTGGGTGTGTTGCGTTTTACACATGAATCGAAAAATAAGCTGTTTACTGGTCATGCACAGGAATTGATTGAGGAGCATTCTTCAGCCCAAAAAATACTGAAATATTTTAACGCGGATAATGTTGATCATGTGGTCGACAAGATGCTGTATACCGATCTGATGACCCGTATTCCAGACCATTTGCTAACCGTGGGTGACCGTATGACTATGGCACATTCACTGGAATGCCGTGCGCCGTTAATCGACTATAAGGTAGTTGAGTTTGCAGCGCGACTGCCTGCCAATGTTAAATTA
>JAAENK010000199.1 GCA_024224415.1 Gammaproteobacteria bacterium
ACGCACATTGGCTGGTCATACGATATGAAATAACTTTACCTCTCTCGTCGATTTTTATCGCTCGACCATGCAACGCTCCGATATCAAGCACCGAGCGTGCTTCAGGATCGAGATAAATCGCACCACGAGCATGGGTTGTCATAGAATAAAAATGCCCGGTAGCAAAAGATACATTTTCGCCATCACCCGTGGTAGCGGTATAATTGACTTCGTCCTCTTTCAAACCGCTGTCTTCCAGTAACTCTTCAAAAGCAGTTCGTGCCAGTTTTAAAGGGTCACGCTGGCGGATTTTGAAATTACGTTTAGCTCGCCATTCAACTTTGCCACCATCGGTTTCGAACAGCACCGCTTTTATCGCGCCTGTTCCTACATCTATTCCTGCGCTAATCGTCATTATTGTAGCCTCTCGGTTGGCGTCGTGTTTTCGGTTCCCGCGCGGCGTGCAAATTCGGCTGCACCAAGCGCACCAGTATAAATTGATTCTGGGTCAATGTTGATGGTGACATCACCATAATTTTCTACAACCAGTTTACGCAGTTCTTTCACGGCCGCTTCATTCTTGGCCACACCACCGGTGAAGGTAAACTCGTCACTGACACCACCAGAACGCGAAATGATAGACATCGCCCGCAAGATAATGGCGCGATGCAAACCAGCAACGATATCTTCGCGTTTTTCACCCAGTGCCAGACGATCGCGTAGTTCGGCACCGGCAAACACGGTACAGGTGGAATTAATGCGCACCGACCGTGTCGATTTCATCGCCATAGGGCCGAGCTCATGCAAGCCCATATTCATTTCATCGGCAATGTAGCCAAGGTAGCGGCCACAACCAGCTGCACAACGATCATTCATCTGGAAGTTGGCAACAATACCATTCTCATCGACCTGAATACCCTTGGTATCCTGCCCTCCGATGTCCAGCACCGTGCGAGTACCTGGATACATCAGATGCGCACCGAGGCCATGACATAATATTTCGGAACGAATATGTTCCTTCGGAAATGGCAGACGAACACGCCCATAACCAGTACCGACTATATAACTGGCGTCGATTTCTTCATCAAGCGCAGACTGAATCTGCTTGCGCACCATTTCTTCGGACAGACCGGATTGCTTTAAGACCCGATCCAGCGCACGTATAAATTTATCATCCAGGTTATCCGCCGGCGGGCGATTTTCAACCTCGATAATGGACTTGTCGTAGATATTCAAAAGCGTGTCGAAACTAAGACCAAGCTGTCTGGCAACACTTTCTCCCACCTGCATATACGCAGAACCGGCAAGATCCCGGAAAAAATCAGATTTCCGTTTTGCACCCGGTGCAAAGAGCAATTCCAGGGTACTACTCAACTGCTTGAATATCTCTTCCAGGGCTTCGGTAAGGTCTTCGCCGCCCGAAAAAACACTAAGATCACGAGCACTCTTTAAACTGGTTTTATGCAGATCATCCAGCTGCTCGAGAAAGAGTTCGAGTCGGAAATAGCGTTCCAGATCTTCCAGCAGCTCAGTGATATTGCCCTGCAATTCTTCTATCGAATCTAGCGCCTGGCGAAACAGCGTCAGGCGCGTGCTAATTGTAGCTTCCATCTGCGCCACCCTGCTCGCGGTGTCGTAATTGGAACGTGAGTTGGTGATGCCGTGACCCATGGTCTGGCCATTTTCGTCTACGATAACGGCCTTGGTGGTGGTCGAGCCAAGATCAATACCTACATAACATTTCATCTGTATTCTCCTCAGGCCACTCGCGATTGAGCGCGTTTTTGTTCAATCATCTGGAAGTAACTCTCCAGCCGATTCTTCACGTTTGCAGCAGAGAAGTAACGTGGATCAACCAGGTCGGTCTCAATAAATGCCGCGGGTTTCCCGGTACGTTTCTCAACTTCCTGCATCATCATCAACTGACCTGCGGAAAAACTGTTGCAGCTTTTTATCGAATTAGTCAACAAACCATCGGCCTGATATTCCTCGACATAGTTGGCCAGCATATCAACCCGAGTAGGCAGGTTGCGATTGGTATAACAACCCAGGCAATAATCGGCCATGGTTTCGATGGGATTATCGGGGTCGTGCCGGAAACCCAGGTCATAAACACCGCCAACCTTGGTGTATGTACTCGCTACCACGACAGCGCCTTCGTCGTAAAACATTTTCCAGAACTCGCGGAAATTAGTCCAGTTGGGTGGTCCTTCCACCACCAGACGATATTTTTCTTCGGGCATGTCGCCTTCGGGTGTAATCGGCCCAAGATTTTGTTCGATGCGCTTTTCTATCTCGCCACGTAATACACGATAATAATCCACCGCTTCCTGAGTGCCACGGAATGCGGTAAAAATCGGCCCAAGGTAATACACGCCGCCAAAGTATGCATCAATCGGTGAGCGAACATTTTTACCACTTTCAAGCACCCACACCAGGTTATCTTCAGCCGCTGCGGAGCGACGTAAATTTTCCCTTAACCGATCAATGTCAAACTTAACGCCGCTAACACGTTCCAGCGCAGGGATAACATCTTCTTTTAATTGCTTGACCACATAATCACGCATATTGTCAGTCACAACACCATCGCCAGTGTAAGGCACATGTAACATGACCGTTTCACAACCGTATTCATGTCGTAGTAGTTCAAACCACTTCATGAAAGTGAAGCAACCGGTATAGGACAGCAACAGTAAATCGGGCGATGGCATGGGTTTGCCATTGGGTGCAATATTGCCTTTTGACATTTGCCCAATGTCGGCCTTCACGTATGTGCAGACATCTTCAGAATGCCCCTGGCGCTCCGCATCCATGATCATCGGGCCACTCTTCTTACGCATGCCATTTTGAATCGCATTGATCTCAGGCAGGTTATTGAGCATGCCAAAAGACATGATTAATTCATTCAGGTTACCCGGTACAAAGGTTGAAGCAATTTTACGTCCACTTTCCTCAGTACTGGTGAGCGCATCGTAGTTCCTGGTAATCATTTCCTTTTGCATTACCATCGATGCTTCTTTTATGACTTCAGTATTCATAATTTAGCTCCACAATTTGAGTGTATCGGCAAACGTGCCAGCCTGTTCGCGGATAGGCTGCATTTGACCGGAGTTTTCCGCATACTTGAAAGAGATATGCGGCACATTGTGTTCAGTCATACGATCCGCCAGCATAGGCCTTTCAAGCAACGCGGGATCGCAGAAACTTGGTGCTGCAAAAATGACACCTTCGGCTTTGTTATTCTTAACCGATTCCAACAGGAACTGGCCGACTTCCTCTTTCTTCGCACAGTACTTGGCTGCGGTGTCGGCACTGTGGTGCAGGAATGCACTGGCCAGCACTTCGAGGGCATTGCCATCGGTAGGCAGATCCTCAAGTAACCATCGATTGCCGAGCAGATAATCATCATCGACAATGTAACAACCAGCCATTTCAATTGTCTTGACCAGGTTGAGCGGTGGCTGCTCACAGAATGAGCCATTGATCACTACCCGACAGGCATCACGTAATGGGCGATCTTCCTCATTGGCAGCGGCCAGATATTCCTTCATCATAGCAATATGCTCTTCTACGGGAATTACCAGCCCCGCTCGCATTAATACATAAACCTCTGAAGCCAGCGCCTTCCAGGGATATTCAGACCGAAACTGATAAACTTCCCTGACCAGACTGCGTCGTTGGTTATAAAGGGCGATCGACTGGTTGATGGCATCATTAGTAATGGGCTTTCCGGTTAGTTCGGCAAAACCATCACGTAAATGTTCAAGCTCTTTAGTGTAATACTCCCCACCAACGCCATCGGCATAATTCTGCGGCACATCAAAATAAGC
Source organism: Gammaproteobacteria bacterium (assembly GCA_024224415.1). Classification (GTDB taxonomy): domain Bacteria; phylum Pseudomonadota; class Gammaproteobacteria. Next base: position 3,810 of record JAAENK010000199.1, read on the forward strand.
CACAAACTTTTCTGGCTGGATCATTTTCCACATACCAGAGAGGTTGCGAATCACATCACAAATACTGGGAAACAGCATGCCATCAACAAAATCCAGCCTACCGGTGACACCAAGCTCAATAGTGGAACGAGGAATGCGGCAAATGTAACTCTGGTAATAGGCGTCACCATGAATGACTTCGAGTTGTTCGCCACCACCAAAGACACCCAGAGGTAGCATGCCTGCTGCATGAATAATTTCTTCTGGGACATAAACCGGCAGATATCCTATTACTTTTCGATCGGGATCAGCCGCTTTCCATTCTTTTGCTGCATTAAAATCCATGTCTTCATGCAACACCGTACAGCGTTCAATAATATCTTTAAGGGCCATTAGCAATGCTCCCAGTTGGGTTGGCGTTTTTCAATAAAAGCAGTCAGACCTTCAAGCGGATCATGCCCGGCCATGAGTTCTTGCAGATACTGCTTTTCAACGGAATCTAGTTTTATTTTCATACGCTCGACAACATCTCCCCGGGCAGCGCGTACAGCTTGTCGTAAGGCAAATTTACTTTTGGGAGCGAGGTGCTTGTCAAAGTAATCCAGCGCGGCATCCTCGGGCGAGTCCTCAAGAAATTGTACCAGACCACAGGATAACGCGGTTGTCGCGTCGATACTACGACCCGAAAACAACAGGTCTTCAGCCATTGCCTGACCAATTCTCTCGGGCAATAAACAGGAAGCGGCCGGGGCGAATACTGCCAGGGTCATTTCGGGTTGCCCGAAGTTGGCATCAGGCGATGCAAAAATCATGTTACTGCCCAGCGCGACTTCCAGTCCGCCACCGAAGCAAAAACCGCGTACACTGCACAACACAGGTACTGGTGCAGCAATCAGAGTCAGCACCAGCTTGTGCAGCTTTGCCAGCATCTTGGCGCACTGGTCAGGCAAGTGTTCGGGCACACTGGCGCCGAAGCTGAAGTTTGGACCCTCGGCAGTTAACAGTACCGCCGACAACTCAGGATTATCGAGATTTTCATCCAGCGCGAGTTGCAACAGATCGATCATCTGTTCATCGACGATATTGGCCTTCGGTCGATTTAGCTTCAATCTCAACAGACTGTTATCACATAACCAGCTTACTTCCAGCGCGGAATCGTCGCTCATTGATTATTGACCGGCATCAGGCTTTCAACCAGCTCAGACGTCCACGGTGTACCGATTGCTAACGCCTGTCGTAGCGCGACAAAATCGATTTCACGACCAATCTCTCGATTGCCTTCGTTGAATGCCCGGAATCCGGTACGCGCTTCATTCATCATGTTCAATGCCAACCAGGCGCGCGAGCTTTCATGGTTGCGATTCCACGTTTCAAGCTTGGGTTTACGCAACTCTTCCAGGCTCTTGGTCATACACTCGGGGAAGGTCATCAATAACTTGCTACAGAACTGCTCAACCGCTTCGTCGAGCAGACTCAGATCGACCTCACCCACTTTGATTTGGGCACGCCCTGCCTTGAGTTCATCACCGGTTTTGAATGTTCCGTGAATAATGCGTCCATATTCATCCAGCATTTGATCAGTGACAACGCTTGGGTTTGGAACGAATTCTCCGTCAATTTTCAGTGCCGGTACAATATTGCTGCAAATACCAAGGCGGTAGGCTTGATGCGCGGAGAATGGCTCGCATAAAGTGCCCGATACCATAGCCTGTTCGCAGCCGATCATGACCGGCAGAAAATCGGTAGAACCACCAATTGCCGCCGAACCGTGCTTCGGGCCCGCCTGACCAAAATTAGCCAGATCCTGCGCCACGGTATAATCGCAGGCCATACCGATTTCCTGACCACCACCGATACGCATGCCATTTACACGACAGATCACCGGTTTATCACAGGATAATATAGCAGACACCATGTCGTTAAAAAGCCGCATATACTGACGGTATTCCTGCGGGTTTCCGGCATAGTATTCGGCATATTCCTTGGTGTTGCCGCCGGTACAAAAAGCCTTATCTCCCGCGCCGGTAAACACGACTGCATTCACGTCTCTGGCATTACTCGCAGAGCGAAATGCGAGAATCACATCCTTTACCATCTGCGTGGTGTAAGCATTATATTGCGCCGGGTTATTGAGTGTAATCCAGGCGTTATAGAGACCTTCCGCGATGCTGCCATCGGGTCTGAGAGCCGGGCGTTTTTCAAATAACACACCATCTTCCGGACTGAATGGCACAAGGTCATGATTAAACAAAGGATCAGGTGCAGTGCGCTTGGCGATATCATGGGTAGATTCGGTCATGGAGACTCCGTATAAAGGATTAATTGTTTGGTATTAAAATGGCTCGCTCAGTCAATTCGTGAGCATGAGCTGCGCTGAATACATCATTGATTTGATCCAGCGGGAATTGTTTGGTAAATGGTTTCATTTGAACTTTACCATCCAGCACCAGCTGCAATGCAGCGGGATAATGCTCAGGCAGGCAACCCCAGTTACCCTGCATACGGGCATGGAAAGCCATTAAATTGGAGAGTCTTACTTCGCTCTTCGCCATGGTAAAACCGACGACCGCCAGATGAGCACCATGTACCAAAAGGGAAAATGCTGTGGCCTGTCCGGCGGCGCTACCCGAGCATTCGAAAATTTTCCATTCGGTTGTGCGTAGCCCCTGTTCACCGGCAAAAGCTGCAATTTGCTTTTTCAGACCGCGCGCATCAATCGACCCGGCATTGATTGTCAGCGCCGCACCGAAGTCAGTTAAATGTGATAACTTGTCATCATCAATATCAATAGCGACTACGGTAGCGCCCATCGCATTGGCAACTTGCACCGCGTAGCCTCCAACACCACCCACGCCAATTACGATGGCGAGGTCACCGGGGCCTACATCGGCCAGCAAGGCTGCCTGATAAGGCGTGGTTACGGCATCGGCCAAAACGGAGACATCCGCCAAATCCATACCAATATTACCCAGCGCTGCTTCATCGACATCACAAAGACCATTTGACGGCACTGTTATGTGGCTTGCGAATCCACCTTGAATATCATTCCCTGGCATACATTGTTGACGACATATGGCACCCATACCGCGCTCACATAATTCACAACTTCCACAGGGAACAACCGCAGGAATCACCACTGATCTATTGAGCCAGGATTTGGCATCACTACCACATTCAACCACACGACCGCTGATTTCATGCCCCAGCGCCAGTGGTAAATCCTGGTTGGTACGCACCCCATCGTAGAGATAACCCAGGTCAGTATGACATACACCGCAGCCGGCGATTTCAACCACCACTTCATTTGATTTAGGTGTTTCCGGAGTAAATGATTCCCGGATCATGGGCTCGTTGACTGCCGTCATCACCCACCGATATGCGGAAATTTCCAAGGCGGATCTCAATTAGGTTAGTTATAATGAAACGGAATTATACTTCATTTTACTTTGCTGTCAATATGTACTATATTACCGTCGCATGGTCACTCCCTATATATAGACATATCTATTAAATATGAATACACCATCGGAAAACGGTACACCAAAACCCTCATCACTCTCCATTGCACTGGTCGGCAGCGGAGGCTCCGGTGTGATGACAGCAGGTTCATTATTGTTGGAAGCAGCGGGTCGAGCCGGCTTGTATGGCATTATGACACGAGCTTCCGGACCACAGATTCGAGGTGGCGAGGGAGCTGCACTATTACGACTCTCAACCAGACCCGTGTTCTGCCACAGCGGTCATTTCGACCTTTTGCTGGCAATCGACTGGCTAAACGCAGATCGATTTGCAGGCGAAATCCCACTGGATGAAAAAAGTTATCTGGCCGGGGATGACAAAATACCCGATTACTTTGTTCAAACTGGGGCAAACATCCGCGATATTTCTTTTAAACAATTATCTACACAGGCACCAGGACTGCGGCCAAACATGATTGCATTGGGATTAATTGGTGCGGCCATCGGATTACCAATGGAAGAGCTTGAAGCAGTTTCAACAAAATTGATTAGCAAAAAAGGTGAAGACGCAGTGCGGGCAAGCCTGGCCGGGTTATTACTGGGCGCATCACACACCAGTTTGTTAGACGGGATTAAACAGATTGGAAAGAACCTGGATCCCCGCACTGAGAATCCACCCGACCTATGGAACATTAGTGGCAATGAAGCCGCAGGCCTGGGAGCTATCAGAGGCGGGATCAGGTTTGTCGCTGCGTACCCAATCACCCCGGCAACAGAGGTCCTCGAATGGCTTGCACCTTCGCTCGAAAGAATTGGTGGCGTGCTGGTGCAGGCGGAAGATGAACTGGCTTCGGTTAATCAATTAATTGGTGCCTCTTTTGGAGGCACTCCTTCGCTAACCGCAACCTCGGGTCCTGGACTGGCGTTAATGACCGAATCAATCGGTCTGGCGGTAGCTTCGGAAACGCCCATTGTAGTTGTCAATGTTATGCGCGGCGGCCCATCAACCGGCATCCCTACCAAATCTGAGCAAAGCGATCTTAATATCGCCATCTACGGATTGCACGGCGACGCACCGCATCTGGTAGTCGCACCATTATCCGTTGGTGATTGCTTATTCACGACACAATGGGCGGTGCATCTGGCGGAAACGCTGCAAACCGCAGCTATCGTACTTTCCGATCAATCCATGGGACAGGCCAGGTCGGTTATTCCGCAGCCTGCGAATATATCCTTTCCCACCAAACGCTTTATCCAATCTGAAGCAGTGGAAAACTATCAACGCTACAAAACCGGCGGCAGTGGTGTATCAGCTATGGCGCTACCCGGCCTTGCCGGTTGCCAATATACTGCGGATGGTCTTGAACATAATCCCAGGGGTACGCCTTCGAGCCGCGCGGAGGATCATGCGCAACAACTTGATAAAAGACACAATAAACTGGTGCAACATGATTATGGTGAGCATTGGGCGCAGATCGAAGGTGAAGGCGAGATTGCAGTTATTACCTGGGGGTCAAGCCTTGCCCCCGTACAGGAAGCTTTGCATACGCTGGCCAAAGAAGGCATAAACATTCGCCTCATTGCGCCACGTCTGCTACTGCCTGTTCAACCCGAACGCATGGCAGTGGCACTGGCAGGCGTAGAAACTGCCCTGGTAGTAGAGCAAAGCCACGGCGCTCAGTTCTTTCATTACCTGAGAGCCTTCTATGCACCACAATGCGAGCTACAAAGCATGGCTCTGCCAGGTGCTGTCCCCATCCGGCCAGACGATATCCTGAAAACAATTCAGAAACTACGGGAGCAGAAGTAATGGCTAATACAGAGTTGAAAGCGAAGGACTACAAGTCCGGTATCAAACCTGTATGGTGCGCTGGCTGTGGAGACTTCGGTGTACTGTCAGCCATAACCAAAGCCCTGGCGGGACTCAAGATTGCACCGCACGATACTGCTGTAATTTCCGGCATTGGCTGTTCATCAAGAATTCCAGCCTACGTAAATACCTATGGTTTCCATGGTGTGCATGGGCGCGCCCTTCCGATCGCAACCGGCTTGAAAATATCCCGCCCAGATCTTACTGTTTTGGTAACCGGTGGCGATGGCGATGGTTTTTCCATCGGCGGCAATCACTTCATGCAAGCTTGCAGGCGCAATGTTGACATAACCTATATCGTCATGGATAACCAGGTTTACGGCATGACCAAGGGACAGGCTTCGCCAACTACAGACGCTGATTGGGATCGCAGCAAATTAACACCACACGGCACCAACATTAATCCGTTTTATCCGCTAGTGGTGGCGCTTGCCTCGGGTGCAAATTTTATCGCACGCGCCTCCAGCAGTAATCCTGGCGGAGCTGCCGAGGTTATCAGTGAAGGTATTAATCATCCGGGATTTTCTTTTATTCAGATATTAAGCCCCTGCGTCACGTTTCGCCCGGAGCAACGCGAGTGGAAAAAATTTGTACGTCCTGCACCGATAGACGCCACTACCGACCCAACCACGGCAGCGCGACGTTTGATGACCGATGATAACTTTTATCTGGGTGTACTTTACAAAGGCGATCGCGCATCATTCCAACCAGATTTTGAAGAGAATCCTGCATCTGAAGAAAATCTGGAAGAGGAATTCAAACTGTGAACATTGAAGAACGGGTTAATTCTCTATTGCAAAGATTTGCAGAATCACCCTGTTACGAGACTCAGGGAGAATCATTGTTTATTAATCTGGCCAGTCAGCAGGTTGAAAGGCGTCGGCTGCCTCGTGAAGCCGTCGAAACTTTCCTCGGTGGCCGCGGATTAAATATGTACCTACTTTACAACTTGATGGATGAGTCGCGTCCGGCACTGGATTCTGAAAACCCATTGATTTTTGGAACCGGCGTACTCACCGGTTACACCACCGCAGCAGCACGAGCTAATGTCAGCGGCCTGTCACCCGATAGCAATGCATTGCTAGACAGCAATGCCGGTGACTGGTTTCCCGCGTATATGCGCCTGCATGGCATCGACCACATCGTTCTATATGGTTTAACTGAAAAGCTGGTATTGATCGAAATCGATGGGGACAAAGTAATATTTCATGATGCCGAGTCCTGGCGAGGCCTTGATAACATGGACTTCACAAACGCTGTCGAACAACATTTTGGTGTCGAAGAACGGCGAGATATGGCGCTTGCCCGCATTACTAGCGCGGGCGAAAACAAAGCACTTTGTTCGGGCATAATGGGTGGCCCCAAGGCTATCTGGGCAAGAGGTGGAGCCGGAGCTAAAATGGGTGCTCTCAAAGTCAAAGGTATCATGATTCGAGGCAGACCAGAAAAACCTGAACTCAATCCAGAGTTTCGTACTGTAAACCGTATACTGGGTAAAAAAATCACCGGCTCAAGCGTGATCAAAAACGCCCTCAAAACAGTTGGCACCCCGTTCCTGTACAAACCCAGCCGCGTTTTGAATGCCCTCGGTACTAAAAATAATCAAACAACATCCTGGACCGATAACCTCGATGCAGATAATTTCGATCGTTATCGCACCGGTATGGATGGTTGCCTGAAATGTCCTGTGCACTGTCGGCCACTGAATGACATGAAGCCCGGAGCCAAAGGTGGCTGGGGCGCAGGATCACTGCGTGGACGTAAAGGCAACGCCAGTTACGACCGCGCTCAGGCCGATATCGAGCATCAAAATACATCACCGTATGAAGGTATTGCCGGAGATGGAAATTTCGATAAGTACGACGCTGGGGATGGCCCCGAGTACGTTACCCTGGGTAAATTTGGACCAGGCATAGGTATAGAGTCACCACAACAGGTTTTGCGGCTTAACAATATTCTAAATGACCTGGGACTTGATTCTGCCAGCACCGGCGGCGCCATTGCATGGGCTATGGAATTATTCCAGCGAGGGATTATTACTACCGATGATACTGCTGGCCTGGAACTCGAATGGGGCAACTACACCACGATAGAAACTCTATTATTTATGACCGCAAAACGTGAAGGTTTTGGTGATGTAATCGCCGACTCCGCACGCGCAGTTGCCACCGGCAAATACCCAGAGGCCGCCCTGGCATGGCGCATGGCTGTGAAAGGGTTGTTCCAGTCTGATCCCCACGATAGCCGCATCCTCAAGGCATTTGCACTCGGACTATCGGTCGCGACACGGGGGATGGACCATTTGCGTAACCGCGTCACTCTCGAAATCAACGCCAGAATAAATGATGATGAAGCCTTCAAGACAGACCTGTACGGTGGCAAGGTCGCAGCTAAACCAAATGACTACGAAGGCAAGGAATACGCAGTACGTCGCTGTGAAGATGTTTTCGCAGTAGGCGATGCAGTAGGCATGTGTCGGTTCGATACCAAACTCTTCAACTCTCCTACCCTGCCTGGCTGTGAAGAGTTTTCAGACCACCTGCGTACTCTTACAGGTCTCGAATTCAGCAGCGACGATTTACTCGAAATCGGCCGAAACATCACCGGGCTTGAACGCCTCATCAACGCTCGCCTTGGACTCGGCACGGCAGATGACACATTACCACGGCGCTGGTTCGAGGAACCTGTGGAAAGTGGGCCATTTGCCGGTGAATTTGTCGACCGCGATCAATTCGAAATGATGAAGCAACGTTATTACAAAATCACCGGACTAGATACCGATGGTTTACCAAATATGGCATGGAGAAAAAAGTTACTACAAAATTCAACCGGATTTGCAATCTCGGTAACTCTGCCACCAGCCTGGAAAATAGAAACCAGCATTCCAGATTACCCCACCAGAAGTCTGGCCGAACTCAAGCAATGGATTGAGCATCGTTTCCCGGATCACAACGAGGAATTAAATGATCCTTCTCTCAATTTCTCTGTGAACGGCGAACTGGTAATTGCAAACCAGCATTCCGTTGTGCTTAAATCTGGCGATACGGTAATGTTAGTGCCAGCGCTGGCAGGTGGTTAATTAGTGGGAAGACCCGATAAAAAAAAGCAGGCTACAACGACACGTCAGGACGAAGATGCTGGCAAACTGATAATGGAAGTAGCCAACCGAGTACGCGCAACGCGAGCACGGCGAGGATTAACACGCAAAAATCTGGCGCATCATTCGGATATTTCAGAACGCTATCTGGCCCAGGTAGAAGGTGGTGAGGCCAATGTCTCACTGGTACTACTGGCACGCATTGCTGATGCGCTGGGGGTGCCTGTTGATTCGCTTCTACCACATCGGAACAACTGCTGTGTAGAACACGAACAGTTGGGCAGACTAATCGACTCAATGGATGAAGACACTCAGGATAAAGCCTGGCAACTACTGAATGAGACATTTTCGAACCAGACAGGGGTAAAGCGCAAAGGTGTGGCCCTGATTGGTCTGCGGGGTGCTGGTAAGAGCACTCTGGGAGAGCACCTGGCGCGTCACTACGCCACACCTTTCATACGTCTCGACGAAATGATATCCGGGCTTGCCGGGCTCGAAATGGGCGAATTGATTTCCCTGACTGGGCAGAGTGTTTTCCGTCGCTATGAACTGGAAGCGTTACAAAAAACCCGAGACGACTATCAATATGTGATAATAGAGGCTGGCGGTAGCCTCGTATCAGAACCCGAAACCTACAAATTATTACGCCGATATTTTTATACTGTCTGGGTGAGCGCATTACCCGAAGACCATATGAGCCGGGTTACGGCACAAGGTGATTTGCGTCCACTTGATGGCCACTCACAACCGATGCATGATCTAAAGCGGATTCTGAATGAACGCGCCTCCGATTACGCACTGGCAGACTACGAACTTATGACTTCTGGTCGTAGCATTGATTCATGCTTGACGGATCTGGTAAAAGTTACCACTCCGTACTTGCAAAAAGCTCGATAAAGCTGAGGTGAAGTCTTTTATTGAGTAAATATTAAGGGAGGGTGCATTCACATTCCCCCCCAAATGAACCAGGCAAATATAGCGACTGATTAGCGCTATTTTGCAGGTAAGTCAGGTCTAGTATTACCTGTTTTTAATAACAAATGGAGGATAATCATGTCTGAAATATACGTAGTTGGAGTCGATGGGAGTGAGGGCAGCGTACGTGCTGTTCAATACGCTGTCGATCAAGCTTTTAAAACAAATGCTGCCGTTAAAATAATACATGTTCTGGAATGGTCACCGTATACGTTTCTGACCAACGAGGAACTGGCAGAACGTCACAAACGACGAAAGCAAGAACTGGAACGAGCAAAAACTGCAATAATTGATCTCGTAGTCAAAGAAATCAATGAGCAAGGCGTATCAATTGTTGGAGAAGTACGTTATGGAAATATTGTGGAGCAATTGCAGCAATACTGCGAAGAACTTGATGCCAGTCATATGTACATTGGGCGTCACGGTGGTGGGGCAATATCAACGCGAATATTCGGTTCTGTACCCGGTGCATTGGTGCAAGTCTCCAATATTCCGATTACCGTAGTTCCCTAACTAACCAACAAAAAATCTAACAAAGCAGGAGGAGATTCATGCGAATTTCAAAAACATTCTTTATATGGTTTATCAGTATTTTCACACCGAGCGTAGTTCTGGCTCAGGACGGCGCTGGAAAATCATTCGATCAAGTAATAAGTGAGGCGGTAGCTCCGATAATCTACCCATTTGTAGGCGCAGTTTTTTCACCAATGCCTGGATCCGAAGCAATATTAGGTACCGCATTCCCCTGGATTCTGGGGTGGTTGGTTATTGCCGCTTTGGTCTTCACAGTTTACTTCGGATTCATCCAGTTCAGAGGGTTTAAGCACTCAATTGAGCTGGTTCGAGGTGACTATCTCGACCCAAATGATGCCGGTGAGGTAACTCCATTCCAGGCACTGTGTACAGCATTATCCGGAACAGTTGGTCTGGGTAACATAGCTGGTGTTGGCGTTGCTGTTGCTATCGGTGGACCAGGTGCTACCTTCTGGATGATCCTGGCGGGATTACTGGGTATGGCTGCGAAGTTCACGGAGTGTATCCTGGGTGTTCATTATCGTAATGAATATGAGGATGGCTCAGTTTCAGGTGGTCCGATGTACTACCTGTCAAAAGGCCTTAGCGAGCGTGGCATGGCTGGGTTCGGCAAGTTCCTGGCTGTATTCTTTGCGATATGTTGTATCGGTGGCGCCTTTGGTGGTGGAAATATGTTCCAGGCCAATCAATCCGCGCAACAGATTTCAACCATTATTCCATTTTTTGCCGACAAAGGCTGGTTGTTTGGACTCATAATGGCTGTACTGGTCGGGGTCGTAATTATCGGAGGCATTAAATCCATAGCAAAGGTGACTGAAAAAGTAGTACCTTTTATGGCTGGCATTTATGTTGGTTCGGCACTTTTGATCATCCTGTTCAACATTGGTTCAGTCGGCGATGCATTTGCTGCAATTATTAATGGGGCTTTTGCGCCCGTAGCAATTGCCGGTGGTGCAGTAGGCGCATTGATCCAGGGATTCAAACGGGCTGCTTTTTCCAACGAAGCAGGTATCGGTTCAGCCTCTATCGCGCACTCCGCGGTACAGACCAAGCATCCGGTAACCGAAGGTTATGTTGCCTTGCTGGAGCCTTTCATCGACACCGTAATTATCTGTACCATGACATCTTTGGTTATAGTAATAACGGGTTCATGGATACCTGAAGGCGCAGATGGTCATCTGGCTGGTATTGCACTAACATCAAAAGCCTTTGCATCAACATGGGGTGGATTTGTTTACGTGCTGGCATTGGCTGCTGTCCTCTTTGCCTTTTCCACAATGTTATCCTGGTCCTATTACGGATTAAAAGCATGGACTTACCTGTTTGGCGAAGGCGCAACCGCCGAGCTTGTATTTAAACTATTGTTTTGTGTATTTGTCGTAATCGGTGCCTCTATGAGTCTCGGCCCAGTAATTGATTTTTCAGATGCGATGATCTTTACCATGGCGATATTCAACATCATTGGCTTATATATCCTTATGCCGAAGGTGAAGGAATTGCTACGTGATTATCAAAGCAGGCTGGCTGCTGGTGAGTTTAAAAATGTCAGGAAAGGTGGATAGGTTTGTTTGCAAAACCTGAATTATAGAAATATTGTTTAAATCAGGGGCTTGCAGTAATGCAAGCCCCTTTACTAGGGAATGACAGAACCGTCGTAGTCAAAAAACATACCATTTTCCGAGAGGCCTGCCCCAGTTAATATCTGTTTAAGCCCAGCCACGCTTTCTGCCGGGAAGATCTCCGCTTCCGAGCCACCCATATCTGTTTTCACCCACCCCGGATGTAGGCTCAGGGTACTGATACCACGCTCCACGAGATCAATTGAAAGGCTTTTTACCACCTGGTTTACTGCCGTTTTGGAAGAACGATAAATATACCCTCCCCCGCTACTATTGTCTTCGATACTCCCTACCCTGCTACTGATAACCGCAATAACCTTTTGCTCACTGGCTGCGACTTGCTCTACAAATGTCTGAGCAAGCATCAGTGGCGCGATGGTGTTGATCTCGAGAACCTGTCGCCATGCCTTTACGTCGACCTGACCAAATACACTCGTCCTGGGACCGTAAATACCAGCATTACTCAGCAGGATATCTATCTTCTTACCTTTGAGTTGTAATGATAGCCCTGCCAGTTGGTCATAATCAGTAACATCCAGCGGGTATACCTCAACGGCCGGACTGTCCGTAGCGATTCGATTTAAATGCTCAGCATTTTCAGGGCTTCGACAACAGGCGAGTATTTTCCAGCCACTCTCTGCAAACTGCCGGGTTAACTCCAGACCAATACCGCGATTGGCACCCGTGATCAATATTGTGGGGTTTGTCATTGCGTTGTGCCTGATAGCTCAGTAGATCACCCTAGCGTAGCGTAATACATCGAATGTCTCAACGACCCTCCCCAACCTCAAGCTCAACGCCATTACTACCCCTGCTCTCAGAATAAACCTGCAACCCAACATATCAGCAATCTGCTGGGCGATGAACCCTGGGCGTGTCGAATTAAGGGTGTTAGTTGCAACGCATCACGCTTGAGTCACGCCGAATTCGATGAATGTGAAGTGCTTGATGCCGGTAACCCCGAAGAACTTGCCGAACAATACTCAGAGATGTTGGAGAAAATGCCGTGGATGAACATTTTTGGTGCCTGTTGCGGTGCAGATTTGAGGCATGTCAATAAGATTGTGAAGCGTCTGGCGAATGACACCTGTACTTAGCAGTCACTGCCAAAGGTATAGTTGACGTATCCGAGTACTATAATTCCTGTCAGGTTTATCGTAAGCTGATAATTCTATTCATTAAACCAGGTCAACTTTTCGTGTGTGCCACTAAATAGGAAAATGATCAATGTATTACAATATGTTGAAAAATACTGGGTACTTATAAGTGCAGCTATCTTGCTGGCAATAACTACAATATCTTTATGGCCCCTTGATAATCTACCTTCGGTCCCTGGCTCTGATAAAACACATCACTTGATTGCATATGCGGCTTTGGTATTTCCAACTGCACTACGTAAACCTAGGCGCTGGGTATGGCTAATTGCATTTTTTGTAATATATAGTGGCCTGATTGAACTCGTGCAACCATATGTAAATCGCTATGGAGAATGGCTGGACATGTTAGCTAATACAGCCGGAATAGCATGTGGTCTCGTAGCCGCAAGTGTCATAAACATGCTCAATAAACTTCAGATAAAAGAAGATTGATGTATCGTATAAGCAGTGAATGGAACACTGTTGATTTTGATCTGAGTATGCAATTTTGCATATTAGTTTTCAATATATTGCTA
>JAAENK010000200.1 GCA_024224415.1 Gammaproteobacteria bacterium
ACTCGATGATGACACAAATTACATTTTTCTGTTACATCTGCGACGGGGTTAATGCGAATGGCGTCATAGGGGCATTCCGGGACGCAGACCATGCAGGAAATACATTCCTCACTGTCCATAATGACTATCCCGTCATCGCGTACCGTTATTATGCTGACTGGACAGGAGTCGACACATGGAGTGCCTTCACAGTCGGAATGCAGGCAGGCATTGACTAAATAGATGAAATCAAGCCTGCCATTCATCATGCGCGGTCCATCCTCACGCGGCTCTATCAGTTTGATGCCGTAATCCGGGCCATTTTCCTGTTTGCAGGCGACCTCGCAGGCCAGGCAGCCGAAGCATGCATAGTGGTCGATGGCGAGTGTCAGGTTTTGCAGTTCCATAATTCTACTCTCCCTCCTCAGGATAGAGATTCTTTATGAATATTGCATAGCAATGTGCGCACACTGGTTGCTCCCATGGCAGGGTCGCAGGATTCGTAGGAATTATCCGTCAGTATGTTTATATTGGAATCCGACCAGCCATGGTTATTCTTTTTCTTTTCCGGATACCACCAGGCATGTTGCGCGCCGACCACCTGCGGGTGGATTCCTTCGAACAACTTGGCTTTCTGCCTGACCTTGCCGCGGGGGGATTCTATTACCACCCAGTCATTGTTCTGGATACCTAATTTCGCTGCGGTATCTGGATGGATTTCGATGAACGGTTCTGGATGTTGTTCGCGCAACCAGGGTAACTGTCTATTCTCCGTATGAAAGAATCCCGGAGAGCGTGCACCAGTGACCAGGATGTATGGATACTCATCGGTCATCTCAGGTTTGCTGATGGGGCTTTCGTGGGGCTCATGATATTGGGGCAGGGGATCGTAACCCCATTCCTCGAGTTTGGTTGAATACAATTCAACCTTTCCTGTGGGGGTCGAAAAACCTTTTTCCCGGTACTTTTCGTAGTTCACCTCACCACGGATAAATTTCATTTTCTTGAATTCCTGGAAGGTAATCTCCAATGGCTCCAGGATGTAATCCAGTGCTCCCTCAAAGTTGTCCCACCAATAATCCTGTTGCCCGACGCGCTTGCCAAGGTCATTGAGCATTTCATGATCCGAGCGGCATTCGCCAACCTGGATAGCCTTGCGTCGAGGCAGGATGTAGCCATGGCGTTTCCAGAAATCTGCTATGTGATCCATTTCAAGCCAGGTCGCTGCAGGTAGCACAATGTCTGCAAGTTCTGCAGTGGGTGTGATAAAGAAATCGGCCACAGCCATAAAGTCCAGGGCTTCGAGGGCTTTGTAGACCTCACCTGCATTGGCTCTCGTCAACACCGGGTTGGAGCTGATAAAGAAAGCCATTTTGACCGGGTAAGGCTCCTCGGTAAGAATAGCGTCCCATACGCACTTGGGATTCATGATGGCAAAGTGTGAAGCCAGGCGGAAACGTTCCCCGCCCAGACGCTTATTGCGCTGTTCCCTGGACAGTAGTTTGTGTGCACCAAATTCCGATGCATTACGGTTTTTTGCAGTTTCGAATAGTACCTGACCACCTTTTCGGTCCAGGTTACCGGTAATCGCCATTAATGCCATCAGGGTGCGGTTGTTGTCAGCGCAGTTAACCTGCTGCTCTATGGCAACCCCCCATTGGATACCCGCGGTGTCAGCCTCGGCGAACATGCGTGCCGCGGCCCGAATTTTTTCCACTGGAATCCAGGTGATATCGGACACTTTATCGAGCGGATATTCCTTGCACCGCGCTACAAATTCGTCCCAGCCATGGATGTATCTGGGCACGAAATCCCTGTCATACAGTTTTTCTTCAATGATGACGTTGAGCATTCCCAGTGCCAGGGCTGCATCGGTACCGGGCCGCAACTGCAACCAGATATCTGCGCGAGCGGCCAGGCGTGTCATACGTGGATCGACAACGATTAATCTGGCCCCCTTTTCAACGCACATAGCAAGGGATTCCCCCTTGTACTCATCGGAATTGGCGATCACCAGATTGTTCCCCCACACCATGACGCAGTCAGGATCGTTCTCGTAATCGACAACAGGATTTGACCCGCATGTGATGATACTGGTTGATATCCTTGGCCCGTAACACAGGTGTCCTGCCGTCAGCACGTTGGGGGTTCCCAACAAATTAGCGAAGCGATAGATAACGGCTTCGTTGTCGCGTCCGGTTCCATAACCCATAACGATGGATTCCGCACCAAACTCTGCTTTATAGCCATTGATTTTTGCGGCGATGGTGTCAAGCGCCTGATCCCATGAAATCCGTTCCCACTGACCACTTCCCTTAGGTCCAATACGCTTTACCGGATGCTGCAGTCGATCTGGATGATAAGCTATTTGTGTCGAGGCAAGGCCTTTGGGGCACAGGGTTCCATGGGCAATGGGGCATTCCGGATCACCGCCAATTTTCTCGACCTTACCTGCTTTCAAATATATCAGGACGCCGCAACCACCGTGACACATCCGACAGTGGCTTTTAATCACTTCATCGAAGCCGTAGGCGTCAATTTCTTTTTCTGTATTGGAATAGCAAAACCTGGCCACAGAGTCCTCTCCCAAATATTCTATTAATGAAATCAGAAGTTAACAGTAAAGTACAGTATTGATGATGATAGAAAGCTGTGGGATATAATCTGTTACTTTCTTACAAGACTTGCGGAAATGGTAGTGGATCACTATAACTCAGGCTGTAGATGACTTCAGTGGCCGGGCCTTTAGTATTACCGGCACTTGATATATACTTCCTGCTCAAATCTTCAAACATGCATTATATTGCATAACCCATAATATCTCTTAGAGGAGGCTAATAATGAAAGACTCGCTGACAATCGGTCTGCAAACCACCCGCCGTTTTAATGTTGAGAAAGAAGACACAATCGGTTTTATGGGTGATGACCTGAGGGTCTATGCCACGCCTTCTCTGGTTGGTCACATGGAATTAACCTGTCGCGACTTCCTGCTCGAGCATATTGATGAGGTTGAAGACAGTGTTGGTACCCGGGTTGAAATTGATCATATGGCGCCCACCATGGCAGGTATGTGGGTCGAAATTAAGGCAACCATTTCAGATATTCAGGGTCGCCTGGTTAGTTTTGATTTCGAAGCCACCGATCAGCTCGAACCAGTTGGTAAGGGACGACATATGCGCTTCATAGTCGACAAAGGAAAAACCGCCGAACGTCTGGCAGCCAAAGCTGCGAAAGCAGCTAACGATTCATAGCCATCCAGTTACAGGCATCTCTTACAAATGGGCAATGATTCCCCGACAAACTCCAGGCATGTTGCAACCTACTGTTACCAGTGTGTTGCCGGTCCGGATTTGTTAACCGTCAAGGTCGAAGACGAAGTAGCAACGCAAGTCGAACCCAATTTCGCAGCAGAGAAAGTTCACCCGGCTTCAGGCAAAGTCTGTGTTAAGGCTTACGGACTTATCCAGAAAACCTATAATCCGCACCGGGTAAAGACACCCATGAAGCGCACCAACCCGAATAAGGGTAAAGACCAGGATCCCGGTTTTGTTGCTATTAGCTGGGACGAAGCTCTGGATACCATAGCCGACCGCATGAAAAAAATACGCGAGGATGGCTTGCGTGATGAATCCGGCTATCCACGCCTGGCGGCAAGCTTTGGTGGCGGTGGTACTCCAACATCTTATATGGGCACTTTCCCGGCTTTCCTGGGAGCATGGGGGCCTACTGATATGGGCTTCGGCAGTGGTCAGGGCGTAAAGTGCTACCATTCAGAACACCTGTACGGCGAACTATGGCACCGTGCTTTTACGGTTTGCCCGGACACACCGCTAAGCGAATACATTATTTCGTTTGGAGCTAATGTAGAAGCTTCCGGCGGCGTATGTGGCGTCAAGCGCCATGCCGATGCCCGCATTCGTGGAGCTAAGCGCGTTCAGGTTGAGCCTCATCTATCGATTACCGGAGCATGTTCCGAAGAATGGGTGCCGATCAAACCAAAAACAGATGCCGCTTTCCTGTTCGCCATGATTCATATATTGCTGCACGAGCACCCGCGCGAAAAGCTCGATCTGGAGTTCATCAAACATCGCACAACATCACCATACCTGATCGGTAATTTTGGCTTTTTCATGCGTGACCCGGAAAGTCGTAAACCCCTGGTCTGGGATGCCAACACGAATAAAGCCGTTGCTTTTGATACCCCGGGTATTGATCCGGTTCTGGAGTCGGCATTCCTGGTCGAAAAGGCTGTCGAAGAAGATGCCGATGGCAAGGTCTGGGAACATTTCGACCAACGCTGTTTTTCTTCCTTCGAAAAACTCGTTGCCAAATTCAAGCAATACACCCCTCTTTGGGCATCGGAGATCTGCGGTGTACCCGCAGAGACTATTCGGCGTATCACCATTGAATATTTGCAACATGCGAGAGTCGGCGAGACTATCGAAATCGAAGGCCGAGTCCTGCCGTTACGTCCAGTGGCAATAATGCTGGGCAAAACTGTAAACAATGGCTGGGGTGGATTTGATTGTTGCTGGGCGCGAACTATGCTGGCCTGCCTTATCGGTGGACTTGAAGTTCCTGGTGGCACACTTGGCACGACGGTACGTCTAAACCGACCTGCTAATTCACGACAGGCAAGCGTCATTTCTACCCGTGACGGCATCATGGATTACCCCATGAACCCGACAGACGAAGAAAATTGGGTGTCACGACCGGAAGTTCGCAATGCTAACCGCACCCTTGTTCCACTCGTAGCCAATTCACCGTGGAGCCAGGCGCTGGGACCAACTCATATTGCCTGGATGATGCAGGATCAGACACCACAAAACTGGCCAAAGCCAACTATGCCGGCTCTCTGGTTTGTTTACCGTACCAATCCGGTAATCTCGTTCTGGGATACAGATTCAATTGCCAAAACCATCAGCCGTTTCCCGTTTACCGTGTGTTTCTCCTACACCCACGATGAAACCAACCACATGGCTGACATCCTGTTGCCCGAATGCACCGACCTGGAAGGCTTGCAGTTGATGCGCATTGGCGGCACCAAGTACGTCGAACAATTCTGGAAGCATCAGGGTTTTGCACTGCGTCAGCCCGTCGTCAAAGCCCCGGAAGGAACCCGCGACATGTCGTGGATCGCAACCGAACTGGCTCGTCGTACAGACTTGCTTGAAGCCTACAACAAAGCCATCAACCGGGGCGCCGCTGGCGTTAGCCTGAGCGGTGAGAATTTCGATTTCAATCTGGATGAAACCAAAGCGCATTCTGTTGAGGAAATATGGGATGCATCGTGTAAAGCTGCCAGCGCCGAGTTAACCAACGGTGAAGAAACCCAGGGCCTGGATTATTTCCGCGAACATGGTTACCGGATGACACCAATGTCACAACTCGACTGGTATCTCTACCCATCACTTGAAGACCAGAACATCAGGTTCGAACTGCCCTATCAGGAACGTTTGCACCGTCACGGCAAGGAGCTTGCTAACCGTCTGCACAGTCGCGGTATTAGCTGGTGGGACCATCAGCTTGAAGAGTATGATCCCTTGCCGGAATGGAAGGATTATCCGGGGATCTGGGAGCAGGCGCTGGAAAAGAATTTCAAAATCGACATCAACGATTTCCCATTCTGGTTATTAACCTCGCGTTCAATGCAATACGCCTGGGGAGGCAATGCCGACATTCAAATGATCAGGGAAGTATCCAGAAATATTGGCGGTCATGGTGGCGTAGTAATGAACTCCGGCAAAGCTGCCGAAATGGGCATACAAGATGGCGACCTGGTGGAGATAAGCTCACCGCTGGCTTCGACCCAGGGTATGGCCATCTTGCGGCAGGGAATCAGACCAGACACGCTGTTAATGATAGGCCAGTTCGGGCATTGGGCAACTCCGCTGGCTAAAACTTTCAACGCGCCAAGCATTAACAAGTTGGTACCTATGCTACTCGACCTGACTGATTCCAGCGGCTCAAGTTCCGACCTGGTCAAAGTTTCAGTCAAACATATACGAACTCCATCATGACTCGCTGGGCACTGGTAGCCGATTTGCGGGCATGTGTAGGCTGTCAAACATGCACCGCGTCATGTAAACAAACCAATGCGACCGCACCTGATGTGCAATGGCGCAGGGTTCTCGATTTTGAAACAGGTAGCTTCCCCGATGTGGGCCGAGTTTTCGTTCCGGTCGGCTGCATGCATTGTGAACAACCACCGTGTATGGAAGTCTGTCCATCGACTGCCACCGGTCAGCGTGATGACGGCATCATAACCATCGATTATGACTTATGCATAGGGTGCGCCTATTGTGCAGTCGCCTGCCCATATCAGGCCAGATACAAAATTACCAAACCGCCACTAGCATATGGCAAGGACGGCAAGATGCGTGTCGAAGAATACTGCGAAGACCCTGCTCGCTTCGGTGTTGCCCAGAAATGCACTTTCTGCCTGGATAGAATCGATTCTGGGCTGGCCACCGGGTTAACCCCTGGTATTGACCCGGCAGCTACACCGGCATGTGTAAATTCGTGCATATCCGGAGCCCTGCATTTTGGCGACAGGAACGACCCTGACAGTAATGTTTCCGCGCTGTTGAGAGAAAATCATCATTTCGGTATGCACGAGGAAATGGCCACTGGACCCGGAATATTTTATCTGTGGGAAAAGGCGCACGACAAACCGGATAGCGATATCAATCCACAAAAACTGGCTTCAAGAGGAGTCGGCGGTGTTGGTGGTGCGGCTCCCTGGCTGCAACAACACTGGGACTGGCGTGTCACTGCTAATTTTATCGGTGGTGGCACCGGCACCGGATTAATGGCAGCTGCCGCTATTGCTTCTCTGTTCGGGGCGACGGTAATGCCTTTTGCTGTTTTTGCACTGGTATTTGTGCTGGCTGGCCTAGCCATGGTTCTGACAGAACTGGGGCGTCCATTCAGATCGATGAATGTAATCTTTCACCCTCAAACATCATGGATGAGCAGAGAGGCACTGCTGGCTGGTCCATTGTGTATTGCTATGGTTGCAGCCGCCTGGTTCGATATTTCACTACTAGCGCTATTAGCTGGTTTGATCGGATTGGGTTTTCTATATTGTCAGGCGCGCATGCTGCACGGCGGCAAGGGTATCCCGATATGGCGTGAAAACATGTCTGTATCGTTGATAGTATCCACCGGCCTGGTAGAAGGAACAGGCGCGATGGTGTTAATTTCTGCTTCCATGGGTGCTGGTGTACTCGGCGCTATGCTCGTGTTAATCCTGGTACGTGCATGGATATGGCACAGTTATCGTCACAACCTGGCAGGCAATGCACCGGATAGATCTATTGCAGTTTTGGGGCAATACAGCACTGCATTTACTGTTATCGGTACGATCCTGCCATTCGTATTGGTCATCGGTGGGTTAATGCTTCCGGAAATCAGTCACATTCTTTATCCACTGGCAGGACTTGGTGCCTTACTTTCAGGCTGGTTACTGAAATATGTAATGATAAATCGTGCTGCTTATACCCAGGGTTATGCTATCGAACATAGCCCGGAAAGATCTGCGGGAAGTGGTGGTGGAGCTGGTGCTGCACCAGGTTGGAATGGTGCAATATAATTATTTTCGAGCACGACCTAGCAGGTACTCCCACTCCTTGTCCACATCAGCCTGAATGTCTGAAATATTTTTGTCGGACAGGTTACGGTAACGTTTCTGCTGTTTCAGGTATGCATTCACCGACTGGTTTCTGGTGTCGATCGTCATGGTGTAATCCACGCCATCCTCAACCTCATATAATGGAAAAACACCAGAATCTACCGCCATCCGCGCAGTTTTAACCGCAGCATCGTCGGCAACACCCCAGCCGGGCAGGCAGGGAATTATGACCATAATAACTTTGGTGCCTCGAATCGACGCAGCTTTTTTTATCTTTGCAGACATGTCACTGAGATGCGCCGGAGAACAGGTTGCGATATATGGAATGCGGTGTGCAGCCAGAATTTCTACCAGATTTTTCTTACGCGATAATTTGCCTGCCGGAGTACTGCCAGTGATTGCATTCAACGGTGTCGAAGAGCTTTTCTGACCACCGGTATTCATATAACCCTCGTTATCGAAACACACGTATAGAATATCTTCGTTGCGTTCCGCCGCTGATGAAAGTGCCTGCAGGCCGATATCATAGGTGCCACCATCACCAGCCAGACATACGACCGTGGTATTAGTCTTGCCCAGAGCATTTAGTGATCGTTTTACGCCACTGGCAGATGCGGCGGCTGATTCTAATGTAGTATGCTGGACTGGAATACTGACGGAGCTCAACGGATAACCACCACAAATTACTGCGGTGCATGATGGCGGCACAACCGCAATCGCATCTGCACCAAGCGTGTTCAGGATCACTCTAAGAGACAGTGCTTCCGCACAGCCCGCACAGGCAACATGACCAGGAGAAAACTGCTCACCATCAGGGTAGTCAATCATATCCATCAGCTTACTCCACCCATACCGAGTCATTTGATGGTTTGGCATCGGCATACTCGGCCACCAATTGCTGAATTTTATTAGAAGACACGTTAACCCCTCCGACACCGGCTAAAAGGCCATGCACCCGTGGTGCATCACGCATTCCAAATAAAGCGCTTTTCAGTTCCTGGTGCAAAATCCCTCCCATACCCGGAGAGTAGTTGCGATCCAGAACCAGCACGCTGGGAATCCCGGCCAGACTATCGCGTAATGTCTGCACCGGTAACGGTCTGAACTGTCGTACTTTAAGCAAGCCAACAGCGGTGCCCTGATCACGCAAGGCGTCAACCGCATCGCGGACGGTACCGCACATTGACCCCATGGTAACGATAATTGTGTCGGCAGCTTCGGTGCGATAATTTTCCAGGGCAGCATAACTACGCCCGGTCAGCTCTCCCCAGGCCTTTCCGGTTTCCAACACTTCATTTTCAACCCGTGCCATAGCTTCACCAGCTTCTCTGCGACTACGATTCCAGGTCGCCTGATCAATTGGTGCTCCGAAAGACTGGCCAAGAGATGTGTCAAGACGTAGCTCCGGGTTGTAGGCTGGCAAGAAGTTATCTACCAGCTCCTGCTGCGGCAGCTCCACCGGCTCTACGGCATGTGACACGTAGAATGCGTCATGCGAAATCATCAGGGGGAGTGCCAGTTTCTCGGCAATTCTGAACGCCTGAATAACCGTATCCAGCGATTCCTGCGGTGATTCGCTATACATTTTTATCCAGCCCGTATCGCGTTGCGAAAGACT
The DNA here is from genome assembly GCA_024224415.1 of Gammaproteobacteria bacterium. Lineage (GTDB taxonomy): Bacteria > Pseudomonadota > Gammaproteobacteria. Next base: position 9,231 of record JAAENK010000200.1, read on the forward strand.
GTCGATCTGGTCTGGCCAGAAAGCCCATGGCGAACCTGGCGTACGGTTGACGTTAAACATCACAATCGGCGCTCTGGCGCCTGATGCATAATGTAAAAGTTCATGCATCAATAACAAACCCTGAGACGATGTAGCGGTAAATACCCGCGCCCCGGTCAATGATGCAGCAACACAGGCAGACATAGCGGAATGCTCAGATTCTGGAGTTAACAGTTCTGCATCAAGTTCACCCTGGCTATGGAATTCGGTCAGTTTTTCCAGGATAGGGGTTTGGGGGGTGATCGGGTAAAGTGGCGCCACGTGTGGGCGGGCAAGCTTAACTCCCCAGGAAACTGCATGATTGCCACTCAATAGTTGTAAATTCTGCTTCTCTTTCATGCCGTTCCCTGACCTTCTTCCAGCATGACAACACTGCCGGTGGGGCATTCGGCAACACATAGTCCACAACCTTTGCAGTAATCAGACTTCACTTCGTAGCCGTGTTTCAGCTTTGTAATCGCCATGTCCGGGCAGTAGAGGTAACAGTTGTCGCAATAAATACAGCTACCACAACTGAAACAACGGGATGCCTCGGCCAGGGCATGATCCTCGGCAAGCGGCTGCTGCACCTCACTGAAATTCTGCAAGCGATCATCAACTTCCAGATCGGCCTGTTTATTTCGTGCAGCAGCGGGAAAGTAATTTGTATTTATCTCTGAAAATTCGGTCTCGTTGGCATTCATAACAGGACTGCCAGACAATAACTGCTCCAGATAATACCCGATCTCAGCAGCGGCCTGCTTGCCCATACCGACGGCCTGGGTAACAAAGCGATCCATGCTGGCGACATCACCACCAGCAAATATGCCCTGAGTACTGGTTTGCCAGCAATCATCAGTTTTTACAACTGTACCGTCACTATCCAGCAACGATTGCCAGCGGGATGTGTCAGCATCCTGGCCGATTGAGGGGATTATTGCGTCCGTGCGGAGTTGAAACTCGCTACCGGGAACAGGGTTGATAGTAAACTTGCCGCGTTCTTCGCCCTGGTTGAAGTTTATACGTATGCACTCAAGGATCAGGCTGCCTCCATCCTTGCTAACCGACTGCATTTGAGCAGCAGTTACAAATTCTATCCCTTCCTCAATTGCTTCATCCACCTCGGTCTTTTGAGCTGGAAGCAGATGTTCGGGTTCCAGCGACAGTAGTTTCACCGACTTACCCAACCTGCGAGCGGTACGGGCAACATCGATAGCCGCACTACCACCACCAATAACCACCAGGTCAGATCCCAACGAACATGGTTCACCGGCATTTGTGGCAGACAGGAATTCTGCACTATCAATTACCCATGATTGAGAATAATCCAGCCCCGGCAAAGCTTTGGATTGTGATGCGCCTGTAGCTATATATACCGCATCAAATTCATCATGTAACTTTTGCAGTGCATGCTGGTCATCTACTTCAGCCGACAATTCCACATCCACGCCCATGTCGATAATGCGCCTGATTTCATAATCAACAATTTTTTTGTCAAGACGATACGCAGGGATTCCATAGCGCAGCAAACCACCGAGTTGTGGCTGTTGCTCAAGCAAGTTTACTTTTATGCCCAGACGCCGTAGTTGGTAAGCGGCGGAAAGTCCTGCGGGTCCACCGCCGATAACCGCCACTGACTTCTCGCCTTCCTTTTCCGGTACAGGAAAAGACCAGCCTTCACGCATGGCAACATCGCCGACATGTCGCTCCAGTGAGCAAATACCAACTGCTTCATCCATCTGCTGCCTGTTGCACACTGTTTCACAGGGGTGATGACAAATACGACCGGCGATGGCTGGAAATGGATTATTATCGACAAGCGTCAGCCAGGCACCTTTAACATCACCCTCCATGAGTAAGCCGATCCATTCAGCAATCCGTCCGTTTACCGGGCAGGCCCCCAGACAGGGTGATGGTGACAGTATGTACTCGGGTTTGGCGCTACGCCAGGTACCAGTCTTGCGCAACAGTGAAGAAGAATTAGTCCAGAGCGGTGAAGGCTGACGATCCATATAAACTTATCCAGCCTGAAGGGAATCGTTAAACATCTGGAAAGTCTGGCGACAGGCAGCGACATTTTGCTGCTTTTTTGCAGGAGCGGTTTGCTCGATTACTTCACACATTGTTTCAAGTTGGGGTTGATCCAGCACGGCTATAAATGCTCCTAGCAGAGCAGAATTAACCACCTTACCCATATCATTCTGGCGAGCGATATCCTTGCCATTGATGGGCAAGATTATAAAATCACCATAATCACGAAAAGACTCGCGTGATTTTGCCGAGTTAACCACGATTTTTGTTTTGGAGTCGGCACGAGCCAGAAATCCTTCATCAAGCAAGCTATCATCAAAACAAAGTAACGCTGAAGCACATTCAATATCGCAGCGCAGCCTGATTGCCTGGTCGTCAATCCTCAGGGAAGATGTAACTGGCGTGCCTCGCCTTGCACCGCCGTAGGTGGCAAAGGTTTGCACATATTTTCCTTCACCAAAAAACGCCCTTGCCAATAAATTGCCAGCTGTTTGTGCTCCCTGCCCACCACGACCAACAATTAAAATTTCACGCATATAACCTGCCTGTAAATCCTGTTGTCGATGTAGCTATACTTTTTATGCCGCACATCAGTTAATTATCGCGTATCCAACTGGGGCAGGTCTAGTTTTTATTGGTTTTCTAAAAGTGCTTTAAGCTTGAGCCGAACGGGGATGGGCAAACAGTCAATGTAACGCCCGGTACCTCCACCAAGTCAAAACATACGCCGGCATCATCGCGAGGCGATAACGACGAGAGCCTTTACCTGTGCAAAGCCGCCAATAGATGACTGGCCATCAAGCTGCAAATAAACATACTCTATATTCATATAGGTAGATAGAATTGCGTTCGCCATGGGCGCAGGCTAAAGTTGGCCGCATTTTAACCGGCAGAAGTTATCATGATTAATCCCATCGGCTCTGAAACTCTAAATCCATTATTCGTCTCTGACGATAATCAGCGTAACGCTCTAATCGAAGAAGCAAAGAGCTTGCCTTCGGTTCTGGTGAGTTCGGCGACAGCAGCCAATGCCGTCATGTTGGCTGGCGGTTACTTCAACCCCTTAACCGGTTACATGAATCTGGCCGATGCACTCAGCATTGCTGAAACCATGAAGACCACATCGGGAGGGTTTTTCCCGGTACCTATCCTCAACCTGGTTGATTCGGTCGAAGCCATCGGTGAGGCCAAACGTATCGCCCTGCTGGACCCCAATGTCGAAGGTAATCCGGTGATTGCCATTCAGGATATCGACGCCATCGAAACTGTAAACGATGCACAGATGGCTTTAATGACTGAGAAAGTTTACGCCACCAGCGATCCAGAGCACCCTGGTGTCGAAGCTTTTAATGCACAGGGTCGCATTGCCATCAGCGGCCCCATCCAGGTATTGAATTACAGTTATTTCGAAACCGAATTCGCCAATACTTTTCGTACCGCAGTACAAATTCGAGAAGACATTAAGCAACGCGGCTGGCAGCGAGTGGTCGCTTTTCAGACTCGTAACCCGATGCATCTGGCGCACGAAGAACTTTGCCATATGGCAATGAACAGGTTGAATTGTGACGGCCTGGTGATCCACATGCTGCTCGGCAAACTCAAGCCTGGCGATATCCCCGCCGATGTACGCGACGACGCCATACGCACCATGGTCAAACTCTATTTTGCCGAAAACAGCGCAATGGTCACCGGCTACGGCTTCGACATGCTTTACGCCGGACCTCGCGAAGCCGTGTTACACGCTTATTTCCGTCAGAACATGGGCGCGACACATTTTATTATAGGTCGCGATCACGCCGGTGTCGGCGATTACTACGGCGCTTTCGATGCGCAGACTATCTTCGATGACCAAGTGCCCGAGGGCGCCCTGGATATCGAAATTTTCCGTGCCGATCATACCGCCTGGTCGAAAAAGCTTGATCGTGTAGTGATGATGAACGAAGCCCCCGACCATACCAGGGAGGACTTCGTGCTGCTTTCAGGCACCAAAGTCCGCGAGATGCTGGGTCAGGGCATAGCACCACCAAAGGAATTTTCACGACCTGAAGTGGCGGAGATATTGATTAACTATTATCACTCTCTTGCATAGTCAATAAATACCGCAATACGTTACACTATCGCGAATAGTTAATTATGTAATTCTGCGATATGAGAGAAGCCGCACTCGAAAAAACATCATTCACGCTGGATGAACTGAAATCGTTGGTAGCTGGTGATATGTTACGGGTAAACCAGGTAATTACCGACAACCTGGCCTCGCATGTCGCGCTCATCAATCAACTCAGTCAGCACATCATCCTCAGCGGCGGTAAACGTTTGCGGCCGATGCTAGTACTACTCACGGCAAAATGTTGTGACTATGACGGTGAAGACGACGCATTGCTTGCCGCGGTGATCGAGTTCATCCATACCGCAACCTTGCTACACGACGACGTCGTTGATGATTCCGAAATGCGCCGTGGCAAGGAAACCGCCAGTCATATCTGGGGCAACGAAGCTGCCGTACTGGTCGGCGACTACCTCTATTCCCGAGCATTTCAAATGATGGTACGTGCCCAGTCGATGCGTATCATGGCCTTGTTATCGGATGCCACCAACACCATCGCCCAGGGCGAGGTATTACAGCTACTCAATGTCAACGACCCGGACACCAGCGAAGAAAAATACCACGAAGTGATTTACGGCAAAACCGCCTGTCTGTTCGAAGCAGCCACCCAAATCGGCGCAATCCTCGGCAATAGCGATTCCGCAGCCGAAACCGCGCTGGCAAACTATGGCAAACATCTGGGAACTGCTTTTCAACTGGTGGACGATGCACTCGACTACGGCTCAGACAGCGAAGCACTGGGTAAAAATGTCGGCGACGATCTTGCCGAAGGCAAACCAACCTTGCCCTTAATTTATGCCATGCAACAAAGTAATACCGCACAATCCGAATTGATTCGCAACGCCATCAAACAGGGTGGACTCGAACATATCGATGAAATTACCGAAATCATTCACCATACCGGCGCGCTGAAGTACACCTTCGACCAGGCTCATGTCGAAGCCGACAAGGCCAAGGCGACTATCGCTTTTTTACCGCAGAATGATTATAAGCAGGCTTTGATGTTTTTGGCTGATTATGCGGTTGAACGGAGTTATTGATATTCAAAACAGCACCAATAGGCTCATTGTAGGATGAGGGAATGATAGGTTATGGATCTGATACTTGGGTTTCTTTCTTGAATTCTGCATTCTATACTTTGGCTAATTTCCTTATTAAGAGTTG
>JAAENK010000201.1 GCA_024224415.1 Gammaproteobacteria bacterium
CGGTGAAAGCGACCCCGGTGAAATTATTAGTTCGGTGGATAAAGGTTTGTACGCGGTTAATTTTGGTGGTGGTCAGGTCGATATTACTTCGGGGCGATTCGTGTTTTCGCTATCCGAAGCTTACTTGATCGAAAATGGCCGTATCGGTGCACCCGTCAAGGGTGCTACCCTGATCGGTTCTGGGCCCGAAGTGATGGGCAAAATATCGATGGTCGGCAATGACCTGGCGCTCGATCAGGGTGTCGGGGTTTGCGGAAAAGAAGGTCAGTCGGTGCCGGTTGGGGTGGGGCAGCCCAGTCTTAAGATCGAAGAGATTACTGTCGGGGGAACCGATAGTTAATTGACCGAAACCCCGGTTATTTCCATGCCGGATTTTCCCGCCTGAAGGGTTAGAATTCCGAGGAATTCACCATCGAACCGGGTGCTTTGCAAACGCCAGAGTATGGTCACGCCTTTTTCTCGCTGTATCGAATCGATGAAGTCAAAATCATCGTCGATACAGGTTAAAAGCGGAATATCCTGGCAACTCAGCTGAAAATGTTCTTCCGATAATTTGGCGCGTAATTCGTCGGAAAAACCTCGTGAAAACTGTGCGTAGTCCTGTTTCCGCGAGGCCTCGATAATATTCGTCCAGATTGGCGTAGCCACCGATTTTAACTGTTCTTTTTCCAGCGATGAGAGCTTCAACTTCATTTTATTGTATCCTGATTAATGTCCGGTGATGGTTTCGGCATCATCCAGCGACCACCATTCTGCAACATCTTCATATATCGAAAGCATGGCCGGAACCACCAGCAAGATCAAAAAAGTTGCGAAAGCCAGCCCGAAAGCGATGGAAACCGCCATTGGAATGAGAAACTGCGCCTGCCTGGATGTCTCGAACAGCAATGGGGTAAGGCCGGCGATTGTGGTCAGTGAGGTTAACAAAACCGCGCGCAGACGCTGGCAGGCGGCCTCTTCGAGTGCCTCGTAAATCGGCATGCCTTTGGCGCGCACCTGACGGTAAAAAATCACCAGGATAATCGAGTCGTTGATGACAATGCCGGAGAGCCCAAAGAAGCCGAATACCGAGAGCATGGTCATATTCATACCCATGATCCAGTGCCCGAGTATGGCGCCGGTAAGACCAAGCGGGATACCGAGCATTACCAGTATGGGCCAGCCGTAAGAAGAGAAAACCCAGCTCAGGACCAGATACATCAATAACAGGGCAATCAATGCGCCGATTGCCAGGTCGGAGAAGGCTTCTCTCTGGTTTGCCGCCTGGCCTTCAACGCTGTATTGAACACCGTACAAACTGGCCAATTCCGGCAGTGTTGACTCTAGTAAGTCCTGTACTACATTACCGTTACTGTTTACCGCAGCATCGACATCGGCCGTGACATCGACCGATAGCTGTCCATTATAATGCCGCAAAGACTCGAAGCCCTGGTTCGACTCCCAGTCAGCAACGCTTTCGAGGGGTACGAATTCATCATTGGGTAACTGTATTGGCAACTGGAACAAGCTGCTGAGTTGTCGTTGTTCCTGCACCGGCAGCTGCAGCCGCACCTCGATCTCATCAGCGCCTTCCTGGAATCGTTGAATAACGATTCCATCATATGCTGCGCGCAATTGACGGCCAATGTCATTGACCGATAATCCCAGCGCTTCGCCTGCCGGTTTTAGAGAATAAATGAGCTGCTCGCGTCCATAAGGTAAATCGTCTTCAATAGCCGAAACACCCGGAATATTCGACAGTGCTTCGGTCAGTATCAGTGCTGCCTTTTTCATATCCTGTGGATTTGCGCCGGTGAGTCGTATATTCACATCACGCTCTGGAGGGCCATGTCTGCGTGAGGTTATCTTGAAACTGGAAATACCTGTCGGTAGTTTTATCCGCGAGCGCCATTCCCGGATAAATTTTTCATTGGTGGTTTGGCGACTTTCCGAACTCAGTAGTTCGACATATATCGAGCCGTTGCGTTCTCCCTTGATCGGTCGCCCCCTTCCAGACGACGAGGCATGCATTGTGTAATAAGTTGATATTACATTCTCGCCGAGAGATTCAATAGTATTGTGTAATTCTTCTTCAACTTTTAACAGCATGGCATCGGCGGTTTCCTGTGGTGTACCGGCGACAAAACGCACATTGGCGTAAACTGTTGTTGATTCGGGAGAAGGGAAGAATTGCCAACCAGTACGACCACCCAGGAACAGGCCCAGAGCGAGCATTAAAAACCCGATGGCTATGGCAATCGTGCTCCAGCGAAAATCGATAACCAGTCGTACCAGTGGTCGGAATAGTTGCTCACGAAAGTAACCAAAGCTACTGTTGATCTTGCGCTTGAATGCCGATTCTGGCTTATGATGGCTCCCTGTGAAAGCATGACGTAAATGCCCGGGCAGGATGAAGAAGCTTTCGATTAGTGAGGCGATAATCACGCAGACGATCACCACAGGAATAGCAGACATGATATTGCCCATAATACCGCCGATCAGCAACAACGGCATAAAGGCGGCGATTGTCGTTAATGATGATGCCATGACCGGGGCGAGCATACGCTGTGCTCCGCCTTCGGATGCTGTTAACGGATCTTCCCCCATTTCGTAGTGTGCCTGGGCATCTTCGCCGACGACGATAGCATCGTCTACAATAATGCCCAATGCCATGATGAGTGCAAACAGGCTGATCATGTTAATACTGCCGCCGACCAGATAAAGTACCGCCAATGTGGCCATAAATGAAACCGGAATACCGACAGCAACCCAGAAAGCGACGCGCGCAGTGAGGAACATATAAAGTATGGCTAAAACCAGCGCCAGGCCACCAGCGCCGTTCTTAAGCAACAACATTATCCTGTCCTTGATCAACTCCCAGCGTGCATTGAAAACTTCCAACTCGATGCCGGGGGGCAGGGTTGGTCTGGTTGCATCGAGCCACTGTTGGAGTATCTCGGCAGATTCGAGTGAATTGCCACTCTCGTTACGTCGCAATACCAGCACCGCAGCCCTCTGCTTGCCGATGGTAATATAAGGGCTGCCCGACTTGATGCGGCGTTCCACTTCGGCGATGTCGCCCAGTTTAATATGAGTGGTCTGGTCGCTAAGTATCGCCAATGTTTCAAATTGCATAGCCGAGCGGCGTTGATTCTGGCTGCGGATTTCCCGTGTGCCGTCGTTCTCACCGACCAGTCCTGCCGGTAGATCCTGACTGGCGTGGTCGATGCGCTGGGCGAGTTCGTTGAAATCAATACCAAGGCTTTGCAGTTGTCGGGATTCGACTTCGATATGCACTGATTCTTCCGGTAAGCCGAGTATTTCTACCTGGTCGATACCCCGAGAGATCAACTCGCGTTCGAAGCGTCTTGCCAGTTTTCGCAATTCATCGATGTTTTTCGGCCCGCTAACCAGCAGTCGGGCGACCGATTCATATCGCACTGCCTGGCCGACAGATGGTTGTTCGGCTTCATCGGGCAGGTTGGTGAAGCCATCCACCTGTTTTTTGACTTCGTCCAGCGCCAGGATCATGTTGGTACCTTCATTAAATTCCAGCGATAGTCCAGACACGCCAGATACCGATGAAGAGGACATTTCCTTGACGTGATTGATACTGCGAAGGCGCTGTTCAAGTGGGATGGTGATGGCCGACTCAATGTCCTCAGAGCTGGCACCGCTCCAGTTCGTGGCCACGGTAATAAGGTCGAGTTCGAAGTTAGGGAAAAATTGAATATTGAGTTTCTTTAATCCCAGCACACCAGCCAGAATCATCATCACCATAAGCAAATTCGAGGCGACTCGGTGTTTGGCAAACAGGCCGATTAATCCAGTATGTTGTGACATGTCATCGTTTCTGGGTTTTAACCTTGAGCCCACTGACAGCATTGGGCAGGTGGGTGACCACTATTTTATCACCATCGCTGATTAACTCGCTTTGCACCAGCAGTAAAGCCCTGTCACTGGATGGGTAATACTGACCGACGGTTTTAACATCGATTCCTTCCAGGCGCCCGTCATTTATTCGGTAAATTCTGGAATTACCGTAAATTGCCTGAAATGGTACCGCAAAAACATCGGATTGCTGCGGAAGCGACAAATTCAAGGACAGCAATACACCCGGACGTAACTGTCGACTGGAAGTCGCAACCTGGAAATAAGCGTCTATGCCGGTTGCTTCGGCTTCACCGGCCAGACGTTTCAAGTTGAGTAGCAGGCTTTCATCGTTGCCAGCCAACCGCGCCTGTGGCGCCTTATCCTGATTGATCGCCGACTGTATTGCAGCGATATAAGCCGCCGGGATATGTGCGCGAATCTCCAGACTATCGACGGGATATAGGGAAACCAGAGTTTGGCCAATGGCGACACGATCACCTTTGGAAACAGGCACAGAGCTGATAATGCCGTTGAATGGTGCGATAACCTGGCTGCGTTCGATCATGCGTCGCGCATCGTCGAGTCTGGCACGGTATTTAATTTGCTGGGCCTCGAGCTTTTGCAACTTTGCCGGATAGCTTTCAACTTCGAGCTGGCGGCTGTGTAGTGATAACTGCTGTCTTGCCAGCTCACTGCGGGCATCACTTAACGCAGAGTCGGCGCCGAGGTTCTGGTTTTTCAGCTTGCGCATACGCTCGACTTCCTGTTCTGCCAGTCTAAATAATTCCTGCTCGGTCTTTAGTGAAACCAGGTTGGATTTGTAACGTATTTGTAATTCTTCATGCTGACTGTCTATGTCTTTTAATTCAGCTTCAGCCTGTAGCAGTAGTGATTCAAAATCACGTCGATCCAAGGTGACCAGTGTCGCACCAGTTTTAACAGCGTCGCCGACTCTGATCATAACGTCATCGACAATGCCCGCGCCAGGCGCTGCGGCCTGCAGTATTTCAGGGGATTCAACCCGACCGTAGAGGCTAATGCTGGGTGACAGAGATTGTCTGCTTGCGGATATGACGTCCACCTGCCAGACCTTTTCCTTCAATGGTTGCTGTTTTCTTTCCGGTTTGCTGGTGATCAGGTTGTACATCACCACTGCCGCGATACCGAGCGCCACAAATGGCAGGATAATTTTCAGGACTTTACGCATGGACATTTGGAATGGCCTGTATCAGTTCGTCTCGAAACGGCCTTGCGCCACATTTTTATGGGTATTTCGAGGGTCTAAAATCTGGCCGTTCATCGCCAGGTAAACGCCTGGCGGCAAAAGCTGTACAGCGGTTGTGGCGACACCGATATTATAAGCCGCGTCGCTAAAACGCATGCGTGCGGGTTGCATGGCACCGGTAATGACGATTGTTTTATCGGCGATACCCTGCAGGCAATTTGCAGTTTCCACCATAGAATCGGTGCCGTGGGTAATAATTATTTTGTCCTGTTGTTGTTCGCTAACCTTGCTTCGGATCAATTCACGGTCCTGGTCATCAATATCGAGGCTGTCTTTTTTAAGAATTGATTCTACTTCGTAGTCAAAGGTGACATTGGCTTCCTCGAGGATAGAAGTGGCCATTGGCTGGCCGATATGAAATTCACTTTTGGCATCGAAGTAAATTTTATCGAAAGTGCCACCAGTGGCAAGAATTTTTATACTCATTTGCTAAAGAGACTCGAGAAAGCTGGAATAGTGCCGGGATTATTCCATGTCTGATGTGAAAGATAAATCAAACAGTTGTATCTGGATAAGCGTATACCTCAGGCGGGAGAGTAGACTTTCCGTTAGGGAACATTTATTCTCCAAGGTAGCAAAATAAAACTAAACAAAACAACTACCAAAGTTGGGGGTATTCATGATCAATCACAGGACAAAACTTGCGTTTACTATAGCTATAGCGATGGGAGCATGTCCAATGCTGGC
>JAAENK010000202.1 GCA_024224415.1 Gammaproteobacteria bacterium
CGGAAAATGTAAAATATTTAATAAAGACATGGTTTAAAACTTCAAGAAGGTTTACAAGTAGTTGTTCCAAGTTAATGATTATATTAGAATCTTATCGATTAAACAGGTTGTGGATGGACAAATTTCAACTACAATCGGTGAACCAGCTCATCAATAAAGGGTTTCCTATGTCTCACATAGCCAAAAGACAGCGTACTAAAGGATGGATCATGCTTTCCAGTTTATTACTGGTAGCCGCCTGCGCCAATGAAAAACCGCCGTTTTCAATTGTTGCTGAGCCTACAAAAGCATCAGAATCCAAAGCAGTTAAAGCAAAAATTCCCAAGCAGGCATCAGCTGATACCATAGTTTACGAACCCGAATCTCCAGAAACCTATATTGTACAAGAAGGCGATACATTATGGGATATTTCCTCGGTATTTCTCCGTGACCCCTGGCACTGGCCTGAAATCTGGTATAAAAACCCACAGGTTAAAAATCCGCATCTAATCTATCCCGGCGATGTACTCGCAATCATATATATTGGCGGACAAAAGCGTGTTCATATAGAACGGCGTGGTGAGGACGGCAAGGCCCTTTCCAGCGGCACCACGGGCCTGAAAATCCTCAAGATGTCACCCAGGGTACGCACACAATCTATCGATGCGAGTATCCCGTCAATCCCGATAGAATCGATACGGCATATGCTGGAAAGACCCCTGGTGATAGACAAGGAAGAACTCGATAAATCTGCCTATGTCATCTCGAGCGTCGATTCGCATCTGGTTAACAGCATTAACGATAAGCTTTACGTACGCAAACTCGACACTACTATGGGTAATGGTCGTTATCAGATTTTTCGACCTAACCGTCCACTCTACGATCCAACTACTAAAGAATTGCTTGGATACGAAGCACTATTCGTAGGTGACAGTAAGTTACTGTTGGGTGGTGATCCGGCATCAGTACGAGTAACAAACTCGGAAAGGGAGATTTTGCGTAATGACCGACTACTTCCTATTGATAACACCAACTTCGAACGTGATTTTTTCCCCAGGCCACCGACTACTGATGTTTCTGGTGAAATCGTATCCCTGCTCGATGCCATTTCGCAACTTGGTCAGTACCAGACAATTGCTATTAATCTAGGCTTTCGCGACGGTCTCGAAACCGGAAATATTCTGAATATTAAAAGACGGGGTGAAATCATCCCCGATCTAGAAGAGGAAGATCCGACTTTTCGAGTCAAACTACCCAATGAAATAGTCGGCACAGCGATGATCGTCCGCTCATTCGAAAAAATGAGCTACGCCCTGGTGATGACTGCTGACGGTCCTATCAGCATTAAGGATTACGTTGAATCTCCCTGAGGATTACCTCTGAGTTAATGTGAACGGATTCACCCAGACATGCAGTCCAGTCAGTTTCACGGTTTCCTGAAACTCTCTTATGTTTCTGGTCTCGGCCGTGTTTCCCTGCAACGGTTGGGAAATTACTTCAATGGAAACTTCAGTCAAGTTTTTGATAGCTCGCATAGTCAACTACTAAAAGCCGGACTAACAGGCAACCAAATCACGCAAATACAAAATCCGGATGCTAATCAACTCGAACGAGAGCTGGAATGGCTCGAGCATCCCGGTAACCACATTATTTGCTACGACGACCAGCATTACCCGGCTCTACTAAAACAAACCATCAACTACCCTCCTTTGCTTTACGCTAGCGGAAATATTGACTTACTGGCGACACCCCAGGTTGCAATTGTCGGTAGCCGACACTGTAGTTCTGGTGGCGCAAAAACTGCCTTTGGTTTTGCCAGCCTTTTATCCAGATCCGGTCTCACCATCACCAGCGGCATGGCATCCGGGATCGACGCCCAGGCGCACAAAGGTGCATTGTCATCTAATGGACAAACCATAGCTGTAACCGGCACCGGGCTGGATCGAATTTATCCGTCGAGCAACCGGCAACTCGCTTATGATATCCATAAACATGGTCTACTGGTTAGCGAATTTCCGCTCGGTACCGGTCCTCGCAGTGAAAATTTTCCTCGCCGTAATCGGATTATTAGCGGACTTTGTGTTGCTACACTGGTGGTCGAAGCCACAAAGCGTAGCGGTTCACTGATTACCGCACAGCAAGCAGCAGAACAGGGCAGAGAAGTTTTCGCCATCCCCGGATCGATCCATAATCCGCAGTCACGTGGTTGCCATCAGCTCATCCGCGATGGCGCTCGACTAGTCGAACAGGCGTCGGATATTATCGAAGAGCTAGGCAGCCTGCTCGGTTTTATCGCCGAACAACAACCCATCAAGGAGACAGATAAAACCAGCACGCTAGACCCTGAATCACAGCGCCTGCTCGACGCCATCGGTTACGACCCGGTAAGTTCGGATACATTGGTAGAACGGAGTGGCTTGACCATCGACAAGCTTTCATCCATGCTAGTGCTACTAGAGTTAAACGATTTTATACAATCGGCACCCGGCGGTTGTTACGTCAGGATTAAATAGAGGTATACATGAAAGAAGGCGTGATAGACGTTTTAATGTACATATTTTCAAGCTACGCTGACCAGGACGAAAATTTACCCGAAAACAGAGATGGTATCGATGCAGACCTCAGAGCTGCAGGATTTGCCCCCCTTGAGATCGACAAGGCCTTTGAATGGCTTGACGGCCTGGCCGAGGCTGATGATGTCCCGGCAATAAAGCAATCATCATCATCGACTCGTATCTTTGCTTTCGAGGAGTCGCAGCGGCTGGCCAATAATGCCCAGGGATTTTTACATTTCCTTGAACAATCAGGGGTACTAACACCTCAGCTACGCGAGTTGGTAATTAATCGCGTGATGGCACTCGACACCGATACCGAAGTGGACATTGAAGAACTGAAATGGGTAGTGATGATGGTGTTATTTAACAGCGCCGAAGATCATGACGAAGATACCCTGATGCATTATGAAGATATCGTCTTTGCCGACCAGCCGGCGATTTTTCATTGACGCAAACCTGATTCGTTTGCACTATAACAACCTATTTCAACAACATAACAAGTAGCACCCAATGGCCAGCCACCTAGTCATCGTTGAGTCACCGGCTAAAGCGAAAACTATCGAAAAATACCTCGGCAAGGACTTCAAGGTCCTGGCCTCGTACGGTCATGTACGCGATCTGGTGCCCAAGGAAGGCGCAGTCGAGACCGACAATGATTTTAAAATGAATTACAGCATCGTCGAACGCAACGAAAAACACATCAATAATATCAAGAAAGAATTGCGAAAAGCCGATTCGCTCTACCTCGCAACTGACCCGGATCGCGAAGGCGAGGCCATTTCCTGGCATTTATACGAATTGCTCAAAGAAAAGAATTTGATGAAAAACAAGCACGCTTATCGTGTCGCTTTTAACGAAATCACCAAACAGGCAGTTTCTGATGCCGTAGCCAATCCCCGAGAAATCACCATGGATCTGGTCAACGCCCAGCAGGCTCGACGTGCTCTCGATTATCTGGTGGGATTCAACCTGTCGCCATTGTTATGGCGCAAGATTCGCCGTGGACTATCCGCTGGTCGCGTGCAGAGTCCAGCACTGCGCATGATTGTCGAACGCGAGCTCGAAATCGAAGCCTTTAATCCACAGGAATACTGGACCATCGAATCTGACAACGAATTCGAGAGCCAGACGTTTAGCGCCAAACTGACTCATCTTGAAGGTCAGAAGATCAAACAATTCACCATCACCAACGATAGCGCAGCGCAAAACGCTCACCACATTTTAACCAACGCGGCCGACGGCAAACTACTGGTGCATGCAGTCGAGAAAAAGCAGCGCAAACGCAATCCTGCACCACCGTTTACAACCTCTACGTTGCAACAGGAAGCTTCGCGAAAACTCGGCTTCGGCGCACAAAAAACCATGCGTACCGCGCAGCGTTTATACGAAGGTATGGATATTGGTGCTGGCCAGGTTGGCCTGATCACCTACATGCGTACCGACTCGGTGAGTCTGTCCAACGATGCGCTCAACGATATTCGCACTCTGATTTCGCAGAAGTATGGCACCGAAGCATTGCCGCCCGAACCTCGCTTTTACAAAACCAAGGCCAAGAACGCCCAGGAAGCGCACGAGGCGATACGCCCGACCAGCACGATGAATGATCCGGAACAAATCAAAACGCATCTCGGCAACGACGAATACCGCCTATACGCTTTGATCTGGAAACGTACCGTAGCCTGCCAGATGATTCATGCCACGATGGACACGGTTTCAGTCGACCTCGCCTGCGGACTAGAAAACATGTTTCGTGCGAATGGTTCTACTATCCGTGACCCTGGCTTCATGCGCGTCTATACCGAAGGCCTGGACGACAACAAGAAAGACGACACCCGCGAAAATATCCTGCCACCGCTGAAACAGGGCGACAAGGTCGATTTAAAAGGAATTCGCCTGGAACAGCATTTCACCGAGCCACCACCCCGCTTCAGTGAAGCCACGCTGGTCAAGACTCTGGAAGAATACGGCATCGGTCGACCTTCGACTTATGCGTCGATTATTACCACCCTGCTCGATCGCGAATACGCAGAGCTGGAAAGCAAGCGCTTTCACCCCACCGATGTGGGGCGCGTGGTGTCGAAATTCCTCACTCAGCATTTCACCCAGTACGTCGATTACGACTTTACCGCCCAGCTGGAAGATAGCCTCGATGAAATTTCCCGTGGCGAAACCGACTGGCTGCCACTGATGAAAAAATTCTGGGAAAGCTTCAAATCGCAGGTCGACGAAAAAATGGAGACTGTGAGTCGCGACGAAGCGATACAGTCAAGACAACTCGGCATTGATGAGAAAAGCGGCAAACCGATTTCGGTGCGCATGGGCAGATACGGGCCTTTCGTACAAATCGGTACCCGTGACGACGATGACAAACCCAAATTTGCCGGTCTGCGTCCGGGCCAGAAAATGGACAAGATTACTCTTGAAGAGGCGCTGGAATTATTTAAATTACCCAGACAGCTCGGTGTATCACCCGAAGGTGAAGAAATTTCTGCCAACATTGGACGCTTCGGACCTTATATTAAATACGATAGTAAATTTGTCTCGCTGAAGGTTAAAGAAGGCGACGATCCATTTACCGTGACATTAGAACGTGCGCTGGAACTGGTGGCCGAGAAAAAAGAGTTCGATGCCAATCGTGAAATTAAACTCTTCGAAGGTACCGATATCAAAGTACTGCGTGGCCGCTACGGACCTTACATCACCGACGGTATCAAAAACGCACGCATTCCCAAAGATATCGAGGACCCGGCGACACTCACGCTGGAAACCTGCCAGGAGCTCATCGAAAAGGCACCACTACCTCGTTCTAAACGCAAAAAGGCAGTAAAGAAAAAGGCAGCCGTGACGAAAACAGCGGCAAAGAAAAAGGCCTCTAAGAAAAAAGCCTCGAAAAAGAAGGCCCGCAAGAAAAAAGCTGCCGCCAAATCAGCGTAACGCCATGTCACCCTGGCAAATCCATCGGCTCGCCAAAGCAGTGCTGCAGGGCGCAGTGTTGGCTTATCCAACCGATACGATCTGGGGGTTCGGTTGTCATCCGTTAATCGCCAGTAGCGTGCAGCGCATCTTCGATATAAAAAATAGACCTGTCAACAAGGGCTTGATTCTACTCAGCTCAAAAATTGACTATGTTGAAGCTTATATGAGCGACCAATTGAGTGATGAACAAATCGGTCGTTTACAGCAAATCGAAAAACAACCTACAACCTGGTTGATAAAGGCCAGTCACAATTGCCCACACTGGTTACGTGGGCAGCACCCTACCATAGCAGTGCGGTTAACCAGGCACCCATTTGTAGAAGCGCTTTGCGATATCATCGAGGCACCGCTGGTATCCACCAGCGCCAACCGTGCGGGACAATCGACAGTGGCTAACCCGATTCAGGCCAGAAAACAATTTGGTAACGAAGTCGATTTTATTGTCAGCGGGTTTTCAACAGGCGGTAAAGCCGCTAGTGCGATAAAATCGCTCGAAAATAATCGAATGATCAGAAGCAGCAATATGAGTAAGCCAGGAGTTGTATGAGCAAAAAAATCACGGGCACCGAAAAGTGCGACCTGTGCACCAATTCAACCTGCTGCACCTACGTCACCCAGCAAATCGATACGCCTAAATCAAAGTATGATTTTGAAATCCTGCTCTGGCAAGTCTCCCACAAAGGCGTCGGCGCCTACAAAGATGAGGACGGCTGGTTTGTGATGTTCGACGGTGTCTGCAAACACCTGGAAATGGATGGCCGCTGCGGCATCTACGAAGATCGACCCACTATCTGTCGCTCGCATACCAACGACTTCTGCGAACACGATGCGCCTGCAGAAGATGGCTTCGATCTTTACTTTCCGAATTATTCATCGTTACTGAAATACTGCAAGAAACGCTTTAAAAAATGGTCCACCGGAAACCCTGCGCCAAAGTAACCAAAAAGCTGCTGGTCAGCGCCTGTTTACTCGGCGAACCGGTACGTTACGATGGCCAGAGCAAGCCCCTGGTCAGCCAGGCACTTGAAACACTACAAAAACAAAACCGCATCATCCCTTTTTGCCCAGAAGTCGCCGGTGGACTCTCAACGCCACGCCAGCCTGCCGAAATCCAATTTGGCGGTGATTGTGTAAAAACTGCAACGGGTGAAGATATTACCGAGGCTTTTCAAGCTGGGGCCAGACAGGCGGTAGAGATTTGCCAGCAACATGATATTCATGTGGCAATTTTAACCGAGCTTAGCCCATCCTGTGGTAGTAGTCAGATTTATGATGGTAGTTTTGGTCGGCGTTTGATTGAAGGGATGGGTATCACTACGGCATTGTTGCGGGCTCATGGTGTTAGGGTGTTTAATCAGTTCCAGATTGAGGAGGCGGGTGGGGATTGTTGATTACTGGCATTTGTAATGCCTGAAGGATTGCCATGTTCAGGGCCTGGAAAATCCAGTAAACTCGGCTACAAGTCATCAGAAATGACACCACAATGATTCGCAATACGGAGAGTAAACATGACATCCAAGATAGTTGAAATACTAATCATGGAAGGGATTGCGCTCTTAATGTTCTGGTTTGGTTATATGATCGGAACCAAAAAGAGAATGGAATTTATTGCTGGCTATAACGAGAAGACCGCAGATAAGGTTACTGATAAGGAAGGACTGGCACGCCTCATAGCACGAGTCTGTTATCTGGTGGGCCTTGCATCAGCGCTGATGCCAATTGCTACCACCTTCCTTGCTTCCAATAATTTTTCCTTTTATGGATGGATTCATGGGTATGGCGGCTTCATTGTTGGAGTTGTTGCCCTAACATTGCTTCAGGCAAGAGATTTGACCAAATAGTGGTTACTGAAAAGCCTTCATCTAACACATATGAACCGTAACCAGGTCAGTAGACACAGTTAAATTATTTCGGTCACATTTATGACCAAAATTTAATCACACACAAAGACCGATCACTTCGTCTGTCATAGCTATGGGATTATCAAAGCACTTAAAGTAACAACGCCACTATGTTCTGATCCCATCAATATCAAAATGAAACTCTGGCTATAAGA